>CALGOI010000090.1 GCA_937959065.1 uncultured Ignavibacteriota bacterium
ACCTTTCGCTGTTTATTCAAATAAGTTTATAAAGTTTATAAAGTTTGTAAAGTTTGTAAAGTTCTTAAAGAAAAAAATTAACCACAAAGACACGAAGAACACTAAGGTACTCAAAGAAAAAACTTCGTGAAACTTAGTGCCCTTTGTGACTTAGTGGTAATAAAAAAGAGTTTTTAATTTAATTCTTAATTAATAAACCCCGGCTTTGGCTTAAAGAAGGGTTTTAAAAAGAAAGGAAACAAAATAAAATGGGAAAAATAATTGGAATCGACCTGGGTACTACGAACTCGTGTGTCGCCGTTATGGAAGGTAATGACCCCGTCGTTATACCCAACGCGGAGGGCTACAGGACTACACCGTCCGTTGTGGCTTTCACGAAGAACGGAGACAGGCTCGTAGGTGATCCCGCCAAAAGGCAGGCGATCACAAACCCGCAAAACACCATTTCCTCTGTAAAGAGGTTTATGGGACGCAGATATGATGAGGTGACTGATGAGATCGGTAAGGTTCCGTACAAAGTGATAAAAGGCGAAAACGATACCGCGCGTATCGAGATCGACGACCCGGCTACAGGACAAAAGAGAGTTTACTCTCCGCCGGAGATATCCGCTATGATACTTCAAAAAATGAAGAAGACCGCGGAAGACTATCTCGGACAGCCAGTGACTGAAGCCGTCATTACTGTTCCTGCTTACTTCAATGACTCGCAAAGGCAGGCAACAAAAGACGCCGGTAAGATCGCAGGACTGGATGTAAAACGTATTATCAACGAGCCTACGGCAGCAGCGCTTGCTTACGGTCTCGATAAGAAAAAAGCTAACGAAAAAGTCGCTGTGTACGACCTTGGCGGCGGTACATTCGACATAAGTATACTTGAACTCGGTGACGGCGTATTCGAAGTAAAATCCACTAACGGTGACGGTCATCTCGGTGGTGATGACTTCGACAAGGTGATAATTGATTACCTCGCCGACGAATTCCAGAAAAAAGAAGGCGTCGATCTCCGCAAGGACCCGATCGCTCTTCAAAGATTGAAAGAAGCAGCTGAAAACGCAAAGAAGGCGCTCTCTTCATCGACTTCGACGGAAATAAATATTCCGTACATCACGGCTACTCAGGACGGGGCTAAGTTCCTCCTGGAGACCATAACCCGTGCGAAGTTCGAGCAGCTCATTAGTGACCTCGTGGAGAGGACTGTCGGGCCGTGTAAGAAAGCTCTCGAAGATTCCGGATTCAGCGCTAATGAGATCGACGAAGTCATACTCGTTGGTGGTTCTACCCGTATCCCGCTCGTTCAGGAGACGGTTAAAAAGATATTCGGTAAAGAGCCAAACAAAGGTGTTAACCCGGATGAAGTTGTTGCAATCGGAGCAGCTATCCAGGGCGGCGTGCTTGCAGGTGACGTACAGGACGTTCTATTGCTCGATGTTACCCCGCTTTCACTGGGTATCGAAACTCTGGGCGGCGTGATGACTAAGCTCATCGAAGCCAATACGACTATCCCGACGAAAAAGTCACAGACATTCTCGACCGCGTCGGATAACCAGCCGTCAGTAGAGATACACGTGCTCCAGGGTGAACGCCCGATGGCGCAGGATAACAGGACGCTCGGAAGGTTCCATCTCGATGGAATACCGCCGGCTCCGAGAGGACTCCCGCAGATCGAAGTTACATTCGACATCGACGCTAACGGTATCCTCAATGTATCCGCAAAAGACCTGGGAACAGGAAAGACGCAGGACATTAAGATAACGCACTCCTCCGGTCTGAGCGAACAGGAAATCGAAAAGATGAAATCAGACGCTAAGGAACACGCTGAAGAGGACAAGCAGAAGAAGGAACTCATCGACGTACAAAACGAAGCCGACTCGATCGCCTTCCAGGGTGAAAAACAACTCAAGGAACTAGGCGATAAGCTCGACGCGGACACAAAGAGCAAGATACAGGCAGCTCTCGACCGCGTTACAAGCGTAAAAGGCGGCACGGATAAAAATGAAATACGTTCGGCTATAGATGACTATCAGAAGGTGTGGCAGGATGCATCATCCAAGATGTATGAAGCCGCGCAGCAGAATCAAGGCGCAGGACAGCAAGGTCCGGATCAGCAGGGCCCGAATACGCCTCCTCCGTCAGACGGAGAACAGACACAGGACAGCGGTGATAACGTCGAAAACGCCGACTTCGAAGTAGTAGACGACGATAAGAAAGACGACAAGTAACAATTTGTCATTCTCGCGAAAGCGGGAATCCATACACCAAAACTTGTCATTGCGAGCGTAACGAAGTGGAGCGCGGCAATCTCAGGCTACGAAGCCGGAACCTCGCATAAGAAATACACTGTAATACCCCAGATAGCAGTAAATCAGTAAAGTAACATTAATCCTTAAGGCGGTCGAGAGACCGCCTTTTTTTGTTGTGTTGAGTTAAAATTTTTCATAAAATATATAATTATTATTTGCAGATATTAGATAATATATGTAATTTATAATAATATAACATTATTATCACTAATTCTATTTTTGCTAACATGAAATGCTATCTTTCATATAATTATGATACAACTAATATTAATACAATTAAAAAAATTCTTTCAGATAATAAAATTTCATATGACAAATATATTGACTTAGAGTCAGGCCAGCTATTAATAGATGGAATTTTGACACAGATTGACAAGAGTGACTTTGTATTCGCAATCTATGATAATAATCCAAATATACCTTTTGAATTAGGAATTGCTTACAAATCTAGAAAACCAATTTTCTTACTTGTACCTGATAAAAAAAATGACCTCAATATCCCTTATTATTTATCAGGAACAACTTATACGTTTACTGATTTATCCGATTATAATAAAATCAATTATAATTTAAAACTTTTTTTAAAACAACTGCCAACATCATCAAACAAACGTAAATCCAAGAAAAAATCTGGAATAAAACCTAATCTCTTACCAAAATCATATATCCAAACTTTAAAGCAAGTTGAAGATTTCACTCCTTCGCAATTTGAAAGTTATATATTTAATATCTTTAAAACTTTGAACGTTGATATATTTTCACAAAACCCAAACAATGAGAAAAGAGTATATTCAGATTTCTCCCTATGGCTGGACGATATAAATTCGTTAATAGGTAATCCAATTCTTGTGGAAGCT
>CALGOI010000091.1 GCA_937959065.1 uncultured Ignavibacteriota bacterium
GAAAGTACCTTCGTCTATGAGAAGATCAATTCTCTCACGGCAATGAAGCTTGCCCTTGGAGTGAAGCTTTTCGATGGCTTTCTCACCGCCGCCGAGCTTCAGCTTATCGCCGGTCGCCTTAGTTTTGCGAAGAAGGTTTTTACTAAAATCCTCCCTGGCAAGATAGGTGTTATCTTTCTCTATAGTGGATTTAATGCCTGCCATGTCTAGTGAAAGGTATTACGCGGATTACTGCGCGAATACTTTCTTATTGGAATTGATGTAAATTGGTTCTTTCTTTTCGAGTACAACTTCTTTGGTAATGATACAGTCAGTTACATTCGGTTTTGACGGGATCTTATACATAATATCCATCATAACGTCTTCAAGAATAGATCTTAATGCTCTTGCTCCGGTACCGCGTTTAATTGCGAGTTTTGCGACTTCCTCGAGGGCTTCATCCTGGAATTCAAGTTCGACGCCTTCGAGGCGCAGAAGCTTTTGGTATTGCTTGATGATAGCGTTCTTAGGTTCGGTAAGTATAGAGAGTAATGCTTCTTTATCGAGTGAATTTAATGTAGTTGTAACAGGAAGACGTCCAACGAATTCAGGAATGAGTCCGAATCTTATTAAATCGTCGGGTTCGACCATTTCCATTATCTCGTCATTCTTTTTTTCCTGCTTAGAGAGCACATTAGCGCCGAAACCAACGGAGCTTTTATCCATTCTCTGTTCGATTATCTTTTCCATACCTTCAAATGCGCCGCCGCAAATGAACAGTATGTTCTTGGTGTTGATGTTAATCAACGGCTGTTCAGGGTGTTTCCTGCCGCCTCTTGGCGGTACGCCCGCGACTGTGCCTTCGAGCAGTTTCAATAATGCCTGCTGAACACCTTCACCCGATACGTCACGTGTAATTGATACGCTGTCGCTTTTTCTGGCAACTTTGTCTATTTCATCGAGATAAATGATTCCTCTTTCAGCCTTATGCAGGTCATAGTTAGCATTCTGGAGAAGGCTTACCAGTATTGATTCTACGTCATCACCCACGTAACCTGCTTCAGTGATGGTTGTAGCATCCGCGATAGCAAAAGGAACGTTAAGAAGTTTAGCGAGTGTCTGGGCAAGGTAAGTCTTACCTGTACCTGTTGGTCCGATGAGAAGGATGTTACTTTTTTCCAGTTCAACGTCATCGAGAGCGTTTACTTCGAGTGAATCTATTCTCTTATAGTGATTGTAGACTGCGACCGCGAGAGATTTTTTAGCGCGTTCCTGCCCGATAACGTATTCATCGAGGAATTTTTTAATTCCCACCGGGGTGAGGTTAGATTTTATCTTGCTGACGGAACGGCTCTGGCTGGCGATAGAGTTTTGTTTAATGATCTGCATAGCGTTACCGACACAGATTTCGCAGATATAAACTTCTCTTCCGCGAGGGTCGGTAGGCCCTTTGATCATGTTTGTAACTTTGTCTGCACTTCTACCGCAAAAAGAACATCGTGGTTTTATACTTCCAGATTTTTCTTTGCCAGCCATAAGTTGGATTTGTTAATTAGAATTATAGAACAATAAAACAGTGCGTGATGAGGGAGTCGAACCCCCACGGGTTGCCCCGCTAGATCCTAAGTCTAGTGCGTCTGCCAGTTCCGCCAATCACGCAAAACTTAAATACAAAAATAAATAAAAGTATATCTAATTACAATATTCAATTGAGAGTTATGAAATTTTCTTTATCCAAAGGTTTACTAAGTAATGATTTTTTAATGTAAAATTAATTATTTAGTTAACACTAGTAAAAACAGATGTGTTAATTTATCAATATTTTACTAATTTTGTACTATGCTGAGATTCAACAAGAATTATTGGGACGAAAGATACCGTAAAGGAGAAATCAAATGGGACATCGGGTATGTTTCCACGCCTTTAAAAGAGTACATCGACCAATTACATAACAAGGAAATGTACATCTTAATTCCCGGCTCGGGAAACGGCTATGAGGCAGGCTATTTATACAGCAAAGGTTTTGTTAATACATATGTTTTGGACTGGTCAAAGAATGCTGTGAAATGTTTCAAAGCAAATTACCCGGAATTTCCGGAAGAGAATATTATCTGTGAAGACTTCTTTTTCCATAACGGCAAGTATGATCTCATTATAGAACAAACATTCTTTTGCGCGATAGAGCCGATACTCAGGGCCGAGTACGCAAGAAAGACAGCGGATCTTTTGAATGACCATGGGAAACTGGTAGGTCTGTTGTTTAATGTAGAATTGAATAAAGACAGACCACCCTACGGAGGATTTAAAAGTGAATACTTAAAATATTTTGCGCCGTATTTCGAGATAAATGTGTTCGATACAGCATATAACTCTATCCTTCCGAGACGAGGCAGGGAGTTATTCATAAATCTCACCAAAAAAGGATTTACGCTTTACAAGCCTGATTCATTACAGGCAATCTAGGAACAAATATCCACTAATCAGAGTATAATACTTTAGGTTTATTGCAAATAAATCCAAAGTCATGAAAAAATTATACTCCTTCCTAACGATATTTTTAATTATTGTAGTATTATCAGGATGTTCAGGTGTAAATGAATTCGCTAAGTATGATATCAGGAATTCGAAGATATTATTTAAGTCATCGGCGAAGCATTCAGCATCGAACGTAAGGATAAATATAACCAAGCCGGAGTTATTTTCCGGGAATTCGCCAATCGAGATTATTTTGACGGAAGCCGGTGAACAGGTTATGTCATCAGAGGTAGAATCAAAAATCCGGAAAGCTTATGAGCCGGATACTGTGTCGGTGAAATTGATGGATGGAGTAAGAACGGGATTAGGAGATTATTTTAATTTTACCCCGGTGTATGAGAACACCGAAAATCCCGATTACTTATTCGAGATGAGGCTCGAGAAGTTCGAATTGAGTTCGAGCAGCTATGGAATATATGCCAGGGTATCCGCCGAGGTACTGATCGTCGACAGGAAAACGGCAAAGACCGTCTGGAGAAATACGGAAACAGTAAGTTCACCCCTAAAAGAATCGGTGTATTCGTATTATCCCGACAGGAAAGTGAGGACAGCAGTAAGTATTATTAACGCAGTAAGATTGATGGAAATGAGCGAAGAGGAGATACGTAATGCCATTAACACAACATCGGAGGAACTTGCGTATGAATTAACAGGGGTTTTGCGGGAGGATATTGCATATGCTAGAGATTAGGTTTTAAATTAAATGGTAAACTTGTAGCCCCGTTAACGCGGGTTTTTTATTGGTGTAAAAAAAAGCTCCATCAATTATGATGAAGCTTTAAGAGCGGAAGGGGAGGGATTCGAACCCTCGATAGAGATTTACTCCCTATGACGGTTTAGCAAACCGTTGGTTTCAGCCACTCACCCACCCTTCCGGATAAACAAGCTGAATAGTAAAACTGTTTTAAAGAATGCTAAACCTTGACGGTTTAGCGAAACTACCTGGTTTCAGCCCCGCAAAGAATGCTCATGGCACCCTTCTGGATAAACAAGCTGAAATAAAACTAATACAAATATAAACTTTCTTTAACCGCTATTCAAGTTAACATATAACTCATAACGGGTATTTTTAAAGCGAAATAATATCGTTATAAATGACGAACAACATAAGCAATAAAAGCAGGGCAAAACCCACATTTTGAATTACCATCTGTACCTTAAATGGGACAGGTCTCCTTACGATTCCTTCATAACACAGCATAACAAAGTGTCCGCCGTCTAATGCAGGGAAAGGAAGAATATTGATTATAGCCAGAGACATCGAAAGCAGTGCCAGGAAGCTGATAAAAGTAAAGAATCCGCCTTCAGCTGACTGAGCCGATACCTGAGCAATTTTTATTGGTCCGCCGATAGCTTTATTGAATGGAATGTCGCCGGCGAAAATCTTTGCCATCGAGCCAAAGAAAACTTCGACGCCATAGTAATACATATCGTGTCCGGCTTTTGGGATAGCGCTTATTACATTATAGCTTTCGATCTTGACAGGTCCGTCGTATTTCCCCGCAATACCAACACCAATTGTAGAATCTCCTGCCGGAGTAATTTTACCGGACATCTCCTGTCCGTCTCTCATCCAGACCACATCGACTTCATTACCCGCATTGCTGCGAATCTGGTCGATCAATTGCTGATGGTTAGAAATTTGAACTCCATTGAAGGAGATTATGACATCATTGGTTTTCAATCCGAGCTGGTCAGCGGGTTTACCGCCTTCGACAGCTGTTATCATCGGTGTCATATTCTCCGGGAAAAGACCGAAATCATTTTCAGTGAGGTCGCCGACTTTATCTTTAGAAACAGAAATGATAGTATCTTTACCGTTTCGATTTACAACAAAAGTAAGGTCTTCGCCTAAGTTATCTATTCTAATGCCCTGAATAATCTTATCCCAGTATTCGACCGGAGTATTGTTTATTGAAAGAATTTTATCGCCCGGCTCGATGCCAGAGTTATATGCAGCAGAGTTTTGCTGAACGTATCCGACAGTAGTTGTTTCAATATATGATTTACCGCGGTAAAGATTAATAAAATAGAATATCGCGAACGCAAGCAAAATGTTCATAATAACACCGGCTGTTATTACCACCATTCTTTTCCATACGGGTTTAGACCTGTATTCCCATGGCTGCGGTTCAGAATCCACAAAATCCTTGTCCATGCTTTCATCTATCATACCGGCTACTTTCACGTATCCGCCGATAGGGAAAGCACATAATCTATAGTCAGTATTGCCTTCGAGTTCCATATCTTCGTTTAGTTTCCCAAACGTAAAACCGTTTATTCTGTTAAAACCAAATAGTCTTGGACCCATACCCAATGCGAATACATCGGCGCGCATTCCCATTGCTCTTGCTGCGAGAAAGTGTCCGAGCTCGTGGATAAACACCAGGATACCGATAACAATTATAAAATAAAATATTGTGTTAAATAGCTCCATTATTATAATTTAAAGTACATTTGTAAATATAAAATTGTACGAACTTTAAGATAATTAGTTTTATGTATAATTAATATCTAATATGGATTCACGTGTAATCCTGTCTACATCTATAATATCTTCCAGGGTAATATTGTTCCTGTTATCTACTGTATTAAGTGAGTTATTAATTATTGCCGGAATGTCCATAAATCCTATTTTTTCATTAATAAACAGGTCTACAGCCACTTCATTTGCCGCGTTAAGTACGGCAGGGTAAATACCACCTTTTTCGAGGACATCGTAAGCCAATTTGAGGCACCGGAATTTTTCCAAATCAGGCTCTTCGAATGTCAGACTGCTGTATTTTTCGAAATCCATCCTGGGGAAGTCAGAAGTAATCCTATCCGGGTATGTTATTGCAAATTGTATAGGTATTTTCATGTCGGGAATGCCCATCTGAGCTTTAATAGAGCCGTCATTGAATTCCACCATGGAATGGATTATGGACTGCGGGTGAACGACCACGTCTATTTTGTCAGCAGGCATGTCAAATAACCAGTGTGCTTCAATGACCTCGAGTCCCTTATTCATCAGGGTAGCAGAGTCGATTGTTATCTTTGCTCCCATATTCCAGTTAGGATGATCAAGTGCCTCTGCAACTGTAGTGTTGCGCATTTCATCCAGTGATTTCGTCCGGAAAGGTCCACCCGAAGCTGTAAGTATTATACGGGTGAGGGAGGATAAATCTTCACCGAGCAAGCACTGTTGAATAGCAGAGTGTTCACTGTCAATTGGAAGTAAAGCCGTATTGTGCTGTTTAAGTAATTCATTAATAATTGAACCCGCGACTACGAGAGTTTCCTTATTAGCGAGCGCGATGGTCTTTCCGGTTTTAATTGCTTCCATCGTTGGTTCGCGTCCGGCAAACCACACAAGACTGCTGACGAGGACATCATAATCATCCCGAGCAGTTAGTTCTTTGAGATTGTCGTTTCCGGAGAGTATTTCGCCTTCGAATGAATATTTGTCTTTGAATTCATCTGCTTTATCGGGGTTGAGGATAAGGACAGTTTTAGGATTAAATTCCTTAACCTGTTCGGCAAGTTTATCAATGTTGTTATTGGTTGTAAGTGACATCACGTCGATTTCGTAGCCGTTGATTTTTAGGTTACGAATGACGTTGAGTGTATTGCAGCCAATTGAGCCTGTGGAACCGAGAATACAGACTTTTTTCGGGTTATTATTCAAAGATATATTCAATTAAAATAAAAAACTCAAGAAGTTACTCTTGAGTTTTTTAATATAATCCTATTTTATGATAAAAGAGAGGGTATTTGAAACCCATGTCTATACTCTTGTATTAAAGGTATTTATTGATAGTAGCCATGAAGGTAGCTTTATCTCTGCTGCCGACTATGGTTTCTACGATCTTTCCATCTTTGTTAACGATATAAGTAGTAGGAACACCTTCAATTGTTGAGCCTGTAGCTTTTTCGAAAGCAGCCACTAACTCTTCGTTTCCATCCACGATCCAGTAAGAGACCGGTTTTTCTTTTAAGAAGTCTTTCACGTCTGGTGTATCGTCCTGGTGGAATACATTTAAACCGATCATCTTGAATTTGTCACCGTCTAACTCTTCAGAAATCTCGGAAAGTTCAGGCATTTCCTTGATGCATGGTCCGCACCATGTAGCCCAAAGGTTAACAAAAACAACTTTGCCTTTAAGGGCGCTCATCGACATTTGCGAACCGTTCTCTTCCCATGTAAAATTAGGAGCATTTCCTTCAGTGGAAGCGTTTTCTATCTTTCCAACAGGGGAGAGTTTAATTCCATCTGTGTTACCTGATGATTTATTGTCGGAGTCTTTACCGTCAGTGTTAGATGTATTTTCGACTTTAGAGTCTGTATTGCTTTTATTTTGGTTCTCAGTGGAATCAGTTTTACCGGAATCTCCGCATGCAATGAATGAAACAGTAAAAACCAGTGCAAGGATAAGATTCAAAATTTTCATTTTATATTTTATTTATAATTAGTTAAAACCGCGTGAATTTGATCGGCATCCATTTTAGAAACCGATGATGAAATAGCATCATCCTTGTGCCATAGAATTATGTTCTCTTTTCCACCCTGTTTCTTGGGGCAGTGCAGCCAGTTCTTACCTACTTTAACATTTTCCTTCATATCGCCGGCAAGCATAATCTCTTTGTTATTATCGTCGAGAATATCTTTCTTGCAAAGCTGTAAAGTGTAAATAATCGTATCACCCTTTTTATGAATGAAGTGAGCAGCTTTTTTACCTCCCATTTCGTTGTATACACCTCCAATAAGCATAGCATCTTTTACGTCGGGTACGAATACCTCGTAATCCATTTTCTCATCGAACCATTTCTCAAGCTCCTGAGCATTACTTGTTGCATATTGTATCTTTATATCACCGGATTGAACTTTTTCGTACACCCCTCTTGATATTTCAACGAGATTTACATTATCGGGGATACTTTCAGCATTGAAAAAATTGGTAAATAAAAAGAAAATAAGCATAATAGCTGCTACAGAACCGAAGAGATAAAAATAATTCCTCGGGTTGCCTTTCTTTTCTTTCCGGATCGAAGATGAAACCACAGTGCCGGCAGGATATCGTCTTGAATATTCTGCAGAAATGTTATCGGTGTAAGTATTAATCGATGTCTGTATGTTCTGGTAAACATACTGTGGAGTTTCAATACGAGTGACTCTGCTTTTGATTTCCGATTTTACTGCTTTTTCAAACGAGTGCCTGTTTTTGATATCGGTATCAGAAGCGAGTTGCTGCAGTATAACTTCTCTTTCCGAATCGGTCAACTCATTATCAATAAGCGCTGAGATTAAATCATACTCTCTACCGGAATTCATGCTGTTTTCACTGTTGTCAGAATTTGTATTATTCTGCCCCATAGGCAATACTTTAATTAGTCAGAAATCTGTTTATTTATTCCCTTTTTAGTTTTAATCCTTTAAAGCTTTAGTAACATCATATCCTTTATCCTTAGCATACTCAAGTAATTTTTGCTGAAGGAGTTTTCTGCCCCTGTGTAATCTGCTCCTGACAGTGCCGATGGGGCATTGCACAAACTCGGCAATTTCTTCATAACTTAAGCCTTCGAGATCGCACAGGATTACCACCGTTTTAAAATCATCAGGCAGTGAGTTTAAAGCATTAACCATATCATCGTCTAATAAGTTCGAGAATAATTTCTGCTGCAGATCAGTAGATTCTACCCTATCTGATTTTATTGAATCAAAGAAATTCTCGACTTCGCTATAGTCAACTTTGCCCGGTTCTTTCTGGTTTTTCCTGTACTTATTAATGAACAAATTTTTCATAATTCGAAACAGCCATGCCTTGCAATTAGTTCCTTTTTCAAACTTATGAAAAAATCTAAATGCACGCAGATATGTCTCCTG
>CALGOI010000092.1 GCA_937959065.1 uncultured Ignavibacteriota bacterium
AACTCCAGGGATAATTGTTTAGGAATGTGACAGGAGCCTTCATCAGGTTGGAGTACACCGGAAAGTATTTTTAAGAGAGTGGTTTTCCCGGTTCCGTTTGCCCCGGAAATAGCAACCCTGTCTCCTTTATATAGTGTAAAAGAAACGTTATCAAGCAGTTTCTTCCCGTCAAAGGATTTTCCGATATTATACACCGAGAGAATTTGTCCTGAGGTGTCTGTGCTTTCCAGTTTTAGATGACTCTTCTTTTCATATTTTTTTAGTAGATTTTTTTTCTCTGCGTGATCAGCATTAACCCTGTTTTCTATACTAAGGGCACGCTTCATCATCTTAGCTGCTCTGTGACCGACGAACCCTTTATCGTATGCACCCTTCTTCTCCTTCTCTTTGTTCGATGACCAGGCACGTTTAACTCTTGCTGACTCTTCCAGTGTTTTAATCTCACGTTTTAGATTTTCATTCTTACGGAGCTCGAATCCTTCTTTCAGGTCTGTGTTGTACTTCCAGGTAGAGTAATTCCCATTAGAAAGTGTGACATCGGACCGGTTGATAGACAGAATGTGGTCGGTGCATTTATCTAGAAAATTCCTGTCGTGTGAAACAACCAGATAACCGTCTTTTTTATTCAGGTAATCCGCAAGCATTCTACGACCTTCAATATCGAGGTGATTAGTGGGTTCGTCAATCAAAGGGTAGCCGTTGTTTTTAAGGAACATCGCGGCAAGCAGTGCACGGGTTTGTTCACCGCCGCTAAGAGTAACAAACTTTCTTTTAAGGAAGGACTCGTCCAGCCCGATAGCAGCTGTCTCTTTTTCGATGAGAGAATCTATTTCGTAACCTCCGGCATCAGAATATTGTGTAAGCAAGTCACCATATTCTGACTGAGAATTGTCATCGTCCCTTGTAGAAAGAATATCCATACGCTCTTCCCATTTTCGAAAAGGAGCGATCGCATCTTTAATTATATTAAAGACGGTTTCAGATGTATCGTCCGGTGTGTAAGGAAAGTAAGAAGGTTTAACATTTAATGAAAGAGATCCTTCTACGGGGTGTAATTTTCCCAATAATAATTTAAGCAGGGTTGTTTTACCTCTGCCGTTCTTTCCAACGAGTCCGAGTTTCCAGTCGGTATCGATGTTCAAAGTAACTTTATTGAACAATTTTTCGACCGGGGAATCATAATAGAAGGTCAGAGAATTTAAAGCGATAGTACTCATATAAATACTTTCAATAAAAATTTTTTAAAATATTTCAGAAGGTTTTTATAGAGTAACTCTCACTAATATAATCCTCGTTTAAATTAATGTAATAACTAAATGTTAATTAAAGATGACTTACCACAACAAACTCATTCGACGTGCTGTTTAGCTCACCGTATTTAAAATCACCAAAGATGTTTTCAAGTGTCAGTCCGGCGTGCGCGACAAGATTTTCCAGCTCGAAGCGGAAGTAATACCTGAACGGGAACGAATCTTTTTCGGATAATTCGCTTCCGTTCTCTTTCCACTTGAATGTAAACGTGATATCTATCACCTGGTTGATATTATCGGGCACGGAATCCAGATAACGTTCCACGATCTGACCGGGTGCGTATTCCGCAGTTAATTCAAGTCTGTCTTTAACGACTTCAGTGATACGCTTGAGGTTTGGATTGAAAACATCGAATATGAGTTTCCCTCCCTCTTCCAGGTGATTCTTTATGCACAGCAAAGCACTAAGCTGTTCGTCAACTGTAAGCAGGTGCTGGAATATTCTGAATGGAACGATGATTAGACTAAATTTTTTACCGAGATCAAAATCCCTCATATCAGCATTGGTTATACGGTGCTGTTCGGAGTCCGATAGTTTCTCTTTCAATCTCTCGAGCATATTCTCGCTGATGTCCAGCCCGTATATATCGGCACCGAGCTTCAGGGCTTCGACGAAAATACGTCCGGTACCTACACCAACTTCAAGTACGGGACCGTTAGCATTTGCTATCTCATTAAGATAGAATTCACGGTCGACAGGAGTACGCATTTTGTCGTACACCGAATCATAAAATCTGCTGATTGTTTTGGAATAGTTATGCATAATCAGTTTTTGTATTTGTTATGTCTTTTCATTCTTTTGCTTATCGCTTTCCACTTCTTTTTCTCGGTAATCATTTCGCGTTTATCGTTCTTGCGTTCGAAGTATTTTGCTTCACGTTTGAGTTTTAGATAGCTTTTGTAACGCACCTCATCAAGTTCACCGGACTCAAGCGCTTCAAGTATAGCACAGCCGGGTTCATTTGTATGGGAGCAGTCGGAGAATTTGCAATTATCGATAAGTGCTTCTATCTCATCAAAAGCTTTCTCAACTCCTTTTTCACCTTCCCATAATTGAATCTCCCTCATACCGGGCGTGTCTATAATAAGACCGCCTGTCGGAAGCAAGACCAGCTCACGGTGTGTAGTGGTGTGAGTACCCTTGTCTTTGTATTCGGTAATATTGTCAACTTTCATTCTTTCTTTACCGGCAAGTGTATTAATCAAAGTAGATTTACCAACACCAGAAGAGCCCATCACCGAAACGGTCTTATTGTCCTCGAAATATATTTTTAGTTCGTCCAATCCATCACCGGTAAGTGAGCTGACAACATGAACCGGGATATCTTTCGAAACGGAAAGAACATCCTTTTTCATTTTATCTGCCTCATCGAAAAGGTCAGCTTTACGCAGGACAATGACCGAGTTAACGTTACTTTCATTTGAAAGTAAGAGATAAAGCTCC
>CALGOI010000093.1 GCA_937959065.1 uncultured Ignavibacteriota bacterium
CCAAAAGTCTTCTCTTCTTCCTCAAAATCACCCTCCTCTACAAGGGAAGTATCCTCTAGTGTTGTTTGATTAGATTCAAGATACGCTCCTTCGAGATTTACATCATATCCCTTTTCAAAAAATTCCGTATTTAAAAACTGCAACACCGAATCTGAACTTAATTTGGATTCGTTGATACTGAAATCACTTACTATTCTCTTGTTCGTATCCAGGATTACTATCGATGAATTAAAATTCTCTGAATTAAGCTTACTATCAGCCCATAAATAAAAAGCAAGCCGTGGAAGTTTATTTTTATCCCTTATATTCTCCTCTATTTCTTTATTCTCAGATAAGGTCACAAGCTCAGTATTAAGTACAAAGTTAACTCTATCCTCCTGGTGTTCGGATAACTTCTCCCCGATCAATTCAACAAATTTTGTCTCCTGTGATTTAATATTATCCAGCGTTATTATAGGTATCGTTATTATGCATATTAATACAATAATTGAAAAATTCTTAATACTAAAAAATTTATATTCTTGGTTTTTTTGTGCAAGTAATCCTATATAAAACGCAAACGCAAAGATCAGAATTATTATAAGTACCCTATACCAGTAGGAAACACCAAAATCCACCGATAACAATTCCAATAACTCATTCACCCCCAGAAACAAAACCATATAACCAATACTGCTGAAATTTTTGAGCAGGTCATTGCCGAAATAATCTCTAGTCCTTATAATCAGATAAAGAAATATCGTTGTTATTAACGTATAAAAGCTGAATGATATAATTAAAAGGACTACCTGAAGTGAGAATAACTCCATGGAAGGAATTATCCTGCTGCTATCCAGAAATTTCAGATTTGAATCATATATTATACTCTGGATTATCGCTCCAAAGATTTTGAATGATACAAAAAACGATGCTAAAAGTAACAAACATTTGAATGTAAATACATAAACGTTTTCTCCGGGTTCTTTATTGCGCAGTGAAAGTTCCTTAAATTTCCTATATGCCATCGAAGCAGCATAGATCGAGTATATCAAGAATATAATTGAAGTGACAAGCAATTCACCTATCGATTTTACTATACCAAAACCAAACTTTGAAGCATAGTAATCCGGTGAAAAAATTTCACTTTGGAATGTATTAGCCGGAAATTCAAACTGAAGCCATAAATACCTGATTAAAATCAAAAATCCACCAAACAAAACCAATTTAACCATTCCGGAATCTGTAAACTTCAAAAACCTGATGAATAAAATCATCATTAATACTGAAGTGAAAAAGATCAAAATTGATATAATTCTATCTGTTAATTCAGACAGATTCTTAGAATGAAGTGTCTTATCATACCTTGGTATTAATATCTTTGCTATCAAAGAATTCTGCAATCCATATATATCGATATCGGAATTCTCAGATAATCTTGTTGAGTCTACAAATAGATATCCCGTTATTGTATTGGAAGGTATTATACTGATATCAATACCTATCTTATCCTCTATTTCTCCTGTTAACCCAACTTTCTGAAAAAACCGGTTCTTTATCTGGTATTGTACATCAATTAATCTTGCTGTCAGTGATACACCTACTACCCTTCCTTCATCGGGTTCTCTAACCGGGTTATAGATCAACAGGTAAGTATAAAAACCAATTTCTTTGATCACTGATAACTTCTGCCCTTTAAGGGCTTTTTGAAGTAACACATAATCTGGCTTTAACTGCCTGCCTTCATATGCCACCAATTCTAACCTTGAATTGTAAATCTCAAGATGATAGTCCGGCTCAAGATTTAGCTTCAACACCTCATCGAATACTTCTTTGGGTTCGTTGTCGGTCAAAGACTTACGGATTGCTTTGTTCCACGAAACACTTTCGGAAAGTGTTTCCAGTTTTTTATGGTATGAATTGAAAAGCGAGGCAACTACTTGCTTTTGAGATGAAGTCTTTTCTTTATAAATCTCTTCCCAGTTATCTTCTACATTGTCAACAAGAAAACCTGAGACTATGTATGTTATACCTATCCAAGCAAGCAAAAAGACAACCGCTATGATGAGTATCTTTGACTGCCTGTCAAAAAGAAATTCTATTTTTTGTAAAAAAGACTCTTGCATTGCACCGTAAACTCCTAGTTTATGTTTATCTGGTCAATGAGCCATTTCTTGTCCCTGTATTTCAAAGAAACCGAAAGCTTCAGTTTCCTTTTTCCCATTCCAACATTATAATTACACGATCCTAATGCAAATGCGTATTTAGATTTTCTGTGGGATGTCGAATATCCAAATGCATACGGCTTGAAATAATCCATGAAGTCCAACAATATCAATTCCGCCTGGTCTGAGCTGTAATA
>CALGOI010000094.1 GCA_937959065.1 uncultured Ignavibacteriota bacterium
TTCTTATACTTAGTTAACAAAAAAATGTTTTAAAACGTCTCAATGATAGCTTAAAGTGAAATATATCTATAATAGATTAAATTTATAAGTTATTACTCCGGTAGACAGAATAACAAGGGTTTATTGAGTAAACATCTCCCGGGCGAATTTTAGGAGATAAGTTATTGTTTTTTAGCCGTTGATTTTGGGTTTTCAAAATATTTCATAATTGATTTTTCAGGTATTTAAAAAATTTTTGTGTTAAGTCCGGGAAATGGATTTGTAAAAACAGGAGCTTCCCAAGCAGTAGAGTTTTTGATTTTTTTTAGCCACGAATTAACACGGATTGACGCGAATGTGTACGAATTTATTTTTTGAGTTGTTCATGGTAGTTTGGTTATTAAACTTTTCGTATTGGTTAGATAAAAACCGAATTCATATTACTTCTCGTCCTAACATCCTAGTCTAGGTTCCCGCCTTCGCGGGAATGACAACTGTACAAAGATAGGTGATGGGAGTGGGAGAAAAAATGGTAAAAGGGTCATATGCGCATGTATCACCGATTGGGGAATAAGTATTGATATTACGAATGGTTATTATTTGACTGATTTTCTCGTGCAGAGTCCTGGTAGAGCATTTAGCGCAAAAAATCGGTGATAGCGTAACCTCTCTGGATTCCCACCTCCGCGGGAATGACAACCGGCGGGTCATATGCGCATGTATCACCGATTGGGGAATAAGTTTGTAAAGTTTATAAAGATAAAAAGTGTTTAAAGATATGAGAGGATTGGTTTTGCGTTCCCTCCGAAGGAGTCCAAAGGACAAATCGGTCGACGACTCAACTCGTTGAGAGTTGGGAACGAGTGTGAAAAAAGAATAGCGGATTAAAAAGCCCGGATAAAATTTCCGGGCTTTTAGTTCGTAAGTATTTAAATCATTTATTTAAGGAGGGTCATTTTCTTCAGATCAGTGAAATCTTCTGTTATCAACTTATAAAAATATACGCCTGATGATAACCCTGTTGCATTAAAATCTACAAGATATACACCTGCATCTCTTTTCTCATTTACCAATGTTACAACTTCTTTTCCCAGAATATCATAAACAGCCAGTTTGACAAAACCGGATTTAGGTATTTCAAATTTGATACTTGTATTGGGATTAAAAGGATTTGGGTAATTCTGAGACAATGAATATTGGACAGGAATTTCGTTAGGTTCTACGCCAACGTGGTTTCCTGAGCACCCGTTAACAGAATATAAAGTGGTGTTGTTCTGATTACTATATATTGCAAAACAACTGCCATTTACATTTCCCACCCTCGCCAGACTGCCCGGAGCAAAACCTGCTCCATCCATTCTGAAAGCACTTGCTGTCCAAAACCCGCTTACTTGTGGCTTTCCCGATCTATAATATAACTGTCCGTTATTTGTTAACCATAAAAAATTGGCTCTAAATCCATCTTGTCCGTCGGGAACATATACATCAAGTGAACTGGCATTTGTATTTGCAATATTGAAAGTTTGAAAAGTTTCAAAACCATTATTAACGGAATATAAGAATTTAGGATTCTGGTTTGAACCCGATAGATATGAGAGATAACATTCATTCAAATATCCAGACATTTTATGCGCGGTAACACGATCGCTTAAATCTATTGAATCACTTATAATGTCTGACGGGTTTTCAACATTTCCTTCATTTCTTGTGATATATATTTTGTTGTTACCGGAGCCGCCTTCATAGACAGAACTTGTAACCACACCTTTAAAATCACTTCCGCCACTTCCAGTATAATATATATCATTTCTTAGATTAACACTATTTGGAGTATTTAGATTATAAAACCAATATGCAGCGGTTATGTTATTACAATTACCGGCATAATATGGAGTTGGTGCAAATATATTCTCTACCTTAAACATTCTCTGATAAGACCTTTTTACAGAGGAATTAACTTGATTATCCAAAGTGGCTGTAATATAAACATTTGCTGTATCCTTTTGGGCAAAATAATTAGTCATATAATCTGAGGTAATTCTAGACCAATATTGAGAATATCCGGTTGTCCCGGGTCTGGCAAGTATCCCGGTCCAGCTTAAATTACCATCCTCCCTGACTCTTGAAAAAAGAACACCTTTGGACTGATCACTATACACAATACTGCCGGTTACGAAAACCCACCAGGTATCAGTATTGAAATCTTTGACCAACTGGATATCCAGATCATCATCAGAAACCTGTTCAAACCAATCAAACTGCTTTTTTAAGGTAAAACTCAAGCCTTGATTATCAGATGTATACAACTCGCAAAAATGTGAATAAGTGCGGGCTAACCAAATGCGGCCATTTTCCCATTGGGTTGCCGTGGCAATGGATTTGAATTGCGTACCTGCTGCAATTACAGTAATGCCAATATCATCAGTTTCTCCGTTTTGCCCCACTGTAGGTATTTGCTGGGCATTCAGATGTGAATAAATAAAAATAATAGGAATAATAAGAAGAAGGATTTTCATTTAGATTTCCCCTTTATTTAGGTTGGATTAAATAAATATACAGGTATGGTAAATTATTTTACAGGCAAAACATGTGTACTTAGATAATGTATTGTTATTAAAATGTTTATTGTCCCACCAATTTTAAAAAGAAATACCTTGCATAGGAAAAATCCTACTTAAATATAGGAAATCACTTGTTTTTAAAGCCAAATTATTAAATTATTAGCACAATTACTTTTAATTTCAAAGTCGAAGGGGGAAAATATGAAAAATTCGTTATCCATTTTACTGACATTTTTCTTATTCTTTAATTTTGCTAATAGTCCCTATGCAAAGGGATCAGTCAAAAACTCAGAATCCATCCGACTTTTCGATGTCGAGATATCCAACAACGTATCAGAGGAGATCTATAAGGTATCAAAAGGTTCTGTATTAAAAACCAGGGGCTCAGTGCTGGAACAGATCTTAAACTCATCTTTGGATTACTTTGAGATGGAGGTACCAATATCTTCAAACGAAATTTTGATAGTTGAACTTAACAAGGGCAACATATATTCAGATAATTTTAAAGTTGTAACCTCCGATGGGCAGGTACAATATAACCGGAACGGACTTTTTTACAGCGGGAGTGTTAAAGGAAGAGAGAATTCACTGGTTTCTTTCAGTTTCTTCGATAACTATGTAATGGGCATCGTATCCGTAGATGAAGGAAATTACACAGTGTCAAAAATTGATCAAAGTATTAATGAATACATTGTATTTAATGACTTAGATATGACAATTATTAATAATTTTAAATGCAACGTTCCCGATGACGGCACAATAATAACTCCCGAAGATGTGGAGGAAATTCCTGTTACTGATAATACAACACAAAGAAAAGTAAATTTGTATTTTGAATGTGCTCAGGACCTTTACATAGAACACGGAAACAATATAACAGCACTTCAAAATTTTGTTACATCGACATTCAACTCAGTAAAAACGATGTATCAGAATGAATCCATTCCTCTGCAGATCTCAGAAATTTTTATCTGGACAACACCGGACCCGTATATACCATATACCGGTACTCTCCCGGTTATTCAGAAGTTCGGTCAATTAAGACAGGATTCCTTTAACGGAGACCTTGCGCATTTACTTATAAAAAGAGATGTTGGAGGCGGATTCGCATGGTTAGACGTTCTATGTGATCCTTATTATCCGCCACAGCAAGCGGGTAGATACGGGCTAAGTTCAGGTTTACATCATAAGACAACACCCTATCCGACCTGGAACTGGAATCTTCATGTCATCACCCATGAACTTGGGCATAATTTTGGGTCTCCGCATACTCATGCCTGTACATGGCCGGGCGGGCCAATTGATACTTGCTGGGCTCCCGAAGGTCTTTGCTATAACGGTCCAACATACGCAAGGGTCGGTACAATTATGAGTTACTGCTATCTACCACAAGGAGGAAGTAT
Organism: uncultured Ignavibacteriota bacterium; assembly: GCA_937959065.1. GTDB lineage: Bacteria > Bacteroidota > Ignavibacteria > Tepidaquicellales > Tepidaquicellaceae > JAEYVS01. Next base: position 3,944 of record CALGOI010000094.1, read on the forward strand.
AAATCCAGCTCTTGGATTTGGAACATTACCGGGAAATCTAATCAGGAACAGATATAATTCAGCTCCATGCCTGACCGGTTCTGCAATACAGCAAATTTCAAACACTGCACCTGATAAATTTAATCTTTACCAGAATTTTCCAAACCCTTTTAACCCGTCAACAAATATCAAATTTGACATAACTGATAGGGGCATTGTAAAACTTTCAATATTCGATATCAGCGGGAGAATAGTTGCTCTCCCGGTAAGTGAGGAGCTATCACGCGGTACATATGAATACATGTTCGAGGCAAGCTCAAAACCTTCAGGGATATATTTTTATAAACCAGAGACCGGCGGAAATGCTATTACAAAGAAAATGCTGTTGATAAAGTAAAAAAAGCTACACTTACGGGCATTTTTATAGTATCGGCGAGGTCACGTGACCTCGCCTGCGGGTATTAATTTTCATTATTTCCTTTCAAACTAACCACATTCTCTACGTGGTATGTATGGGGGAACATATCTACGGGCTGAATTTTTTCGATAGTATAATTCCCGTTTTCGCAGATGAACTTCAGGTCGCGCGCCTGAGTGGATGGATTACAGCTTACGTAGACAATCTTATCAAGTTTGGTCTCTGAGAGGATTTCACATATCTTCGGATGAAGTCCTGAGCGCGGCGGGTCGAGAATGATCTTATTGTAATCTTTAACATCGATATATTCACTCACGCTGCCCAATAGAAAATCCTTTATGTCCGATACGATGAACTCAGCGTTTTCTATTCCATTCAGCTTCTTATTTTCATTTGCATTCTCAATCGCGTCTTCGATGAGTTCCACACCAAGAACCTTGTTTACTTTATCCGAGATGAATATCCCTATCGAACCGGCACCGCAATACAGGTCGAGAACTTTATCATCTTTTGAGAAATCCCCGAATTCCAGCGCGACATCATAGAGGTTCTGCGCCTGGATGGTATTGGTCTGGAAGAAAGAGTTTGGCGATATCTTAAAAGTAAATTCAGTCCCGTCTTTACGAATCAGCTTTTCGTTAATTATTCCGTCCCCAAACACAACCACTTCACCATGCGCAAAAGCCACCTGCGCTCTTTTATCGGAAAGTCCGTTGATGAAAGTTGTTACTTCAGGCACGTTTTCTTTAAGAAGTTCAGCATACTCTTTTATCAGCTCCTCATTGTAATCATACGTTACCAGGTTAACCATAAGGTCGGGTGTATTTGCGCACTGGCGGATTATAAGAAACCGAAGATAACCTTCGTGAGTATTCGTCGAATAGATCGAGACACCTTTATTTTTGAAAAAGTCTCGTGTAAAATTCAGTATCCTGTTTGAAATTTCCGACTGGAGGAAACACTCTTTAATATCGATGATCTTTGAATGGAAGCGCGGTACGTGGAGCCCGAGCGCGAATTTTTCCTTCTCTTCACCGGAATCGTTCGGGTCGACTACCCATTTATCATCGGAGAACGAGAACTCCATCTTATTGCGGTAAAAGAAAATATCCTTACTACCTAAAACCTCCGGCACATTGACTTCCCCGAAGCCGCCTATCCGTTTCAAAGCGTTCTCTACTACGCTATGCTTAAACTCCAGCTGTTTGCCGTATTCCAGTGACTGCAGTTTACATCCGCCGCAGACTCCGAAATACGGACAGCGCGGGTCTATCCTGTCCGGAGAGGGCGATAGAAGTTCGAGGAAGTTAGCCTCGGCATAGCTTTTCTTTTTTTTCCGGACTCTTACCTTAGCTTTATCTCCCGGTACAACTTTATCTGTGAAAATAACAAATCCTTCGTCCGTACGACCCACTCCTCTGCCATCATCGTTCATATCTTCGATAAGTATCTCTAATTCTTCACCTTTTTTCATATAAAATGCA
>CALGOI010000095.1 GCA_937959065.1 uncultured Ignavibacteriota bacterium
TCCATATTCCTACCGCATTTAGGTTTCCTTCTTTAAAGGTGCCGTGACAATATACACTTGAGCATGTTGCGGTGGTTCTGTCCCACATAGGATTTGGCCTTATTGGCCCGCCGAGTGTATCATAAGCTAATGGGCCAAATACAATTTCCGCTATACCATTTGGATTATTCCCAATGTGATTAGGATCGGAGAATCCACTGAATGAATGGCAATCACCGCACCCGAGTGAAGCGGAGTATTTTGGATTATTAACGTGAGTCACGTGTACACCCACTCCAATATATGAGATCGAGGTATCACCGAACACCCCCTTTGGGGGATTTGAATGCTCACTGTTTCCGTGACACAACCTGCAATTCTGCGGGCCGCCACTGTTTGAATGACAACCTAAACAGCTTGATCCGGATGTACCACCTGTATAGTCAGCACCGTGACAGGTCTTACAAAGATTCAAATTCCATTGTTTATTATCTACTATCCATTTTCCGTGAAAATTATTCGAACTGGGATTTGCCCAGCCATCCGGATGTGTATCTATATCCGGTGCCATTGTAACACTATTATCAAATTCACTGCAACCCTGATATATTAAAGCACTTCCTATGATTGCTATTAATAATCCGTAAAGTATAATTGTCTTATTCATAATAGTAGAATAAAAATTATTTAAATTTACGCTCAACCTGTCCATGACAGTATCCGCAAAAACCAACACCAGATATACCATTAGGGCGTGCGTTTGCATCTGTATGACAGGTATAGCAAACCGCACCTTGAGTTTCATGCCATATCCCCTTTTCATCATTTAAGAACCCAAAATCATGGGTTTTAGGATTTGTACCCTTTATTCCATCATTATCGAAGTGACATCTAATACAAACAGGATCATTACCCTGTACATCATGGCACGATTGGCAGGACTCAATATCTTTTCTTGCCAGATCGGAGTGTAGTCCTCCCCCGGTATTTACACCAATTGTGGTGAAATTTGGAATCAGATGACTGGTTGGTGCAAATCCGGTTATTAACTCTCCACCATTCTGATGACATTCCACACAGAAGTTTTGAACGTTATGGCATGTTTTACATTCAAATGTCTTTTGATTTGCATCTAAGCCATGAGTAAATTTATAATTTAATGTATGCACCGTCGTGAGCTTTTGAAGTGCAGTCCGGTCAATTCTTACCGCTCCTTCTTTTTTATAATAATGATCAAAAAAATTGTTCTTATTGTTTTGCCCGTTAAAACCAACAGGTGAATGACATACCTGACAAAAATTATCACTGTGGCACATCATACAGTTATTTTTACTGTTAGCTATGTCCGTGACCGTATGTTCATTCAGAAAGTTTGATTTTAAATGATTTTGCGGAATAAGATTTGTCATATTACTGTGACAGCTTTCACAATTATTAGAAGCCTTTTGCGTATTATGGCAGCTGTAACAGTCTTCCATACCCGGAAATCCTGCTGCACTTTCTTTCGAAAACTTAACCTTATCTATTCCCTTATGACAATCAACACATTGCATTTTTGCCTCTGCGGAATGAAATTTGTGTGAAAATATCAGTTCGTTTTTATTGGTTTTCAATTTTTTATAAACACCATCATAATGGCAGAGATTACAATTCTTGTCGTCATTTACATCATGGCAATCTGCACAGTTTTCCTTTATTGGGTTGAGATTATCATTTGCGGATGATGATGTTACTGCATTTGTATGACAATCCTGACATGCTACACCTACATCATTTACATGGAGTGCATGATCAAATTTTATGATCTTACTATTATCATACCTTTGATTTGTAAGTGTAACCGGGGTAATAGACTCCAATGAGCCGGGTTTTGTTGACAGATAAGCAGTTGTACTCAGGAAAAGCACAACTGCAATTAACAATAGTATGTAAACTCTGACGGTTTTCATTGACTTTTTAGAATTTAGTAAACGACCAATAACTGAAACCAAACAGTAATCGCATATCTGTCTGATATATCTTATTACTTAACAACTGTCCTTGCACGTCGACTGAGAACTGAGACATTGGCCTGTATGTAAATCCAAGCATACCGCTGAACGAATTTATCATATCCGTATCATATATATTTCCGAGACGGTATCTTGAATAGCTCAAAGAGGCGGATGCCGAAAGCTCTTCAAACAGCTTTCTCTGGTAATAACCCGTCACTCCGTCTGATTCACCTGCATATCCCATGTATCTTACAAACGATAATCCATAGTTTGGATGTGAAACACCAAGCTGTAACCGTGTTGAATTATCATCATCATAAAATACTACACCTACTTTTCCGAATAAATTTAAACCATCCTCGAAGGTATAATCGAGTCCACCTGATATTTCCTGATTTTGGTTATACGAGAAAACCCAAAAGATACTGTTATATGAAAAATATGGGTTTCTGTAAATATATTCCGAAAAGGCATTAACATTGTCTGTAAGCTTTAATCTGGCATTTACTTCAGCCCTGTATATCTGATTTTGCAATGCATCATAATAAAACCTTCCAAAAAATCTATGCTGCCCTAAATAGGTGTAGTTCAGGTCCAATCCGAGTAATTGCTGGGCAGGTCCGTTAAGATCGATGGTTCTTTCTACCAGGTTATAGGCACTATCCAATCTTTTGGCGGTATACGGTTCCGGAGTTGACTTTTTATTGGAATAACTGAGTGAAGCCGTTAGGTCCCTTATACCGTAGTAATTAAATTGTCCTCCAAAATGGTAATTATTTTTTACATCAGGGTAATTCGAGAATTCATATGTATAAGGCGTTAATGCTCCGCCATACAATACAAATTGATATTCCTTATGCTCCCCGGCTTTTAGCTTTAGATACATCCCATCTATAGCTCCTTTCCCTGTACCTGCAAAGACATATTGCCTGCCGAGTTTCACGTCCAGCATATCGAAAAGATTTGATCCCTTTATATATGCATTATAAAATCTGTATCCAAAACCGCGTCCTATCTTATTTAAAACGTCTTCTTCTGTTTGGGCCAGTGTATTGAAGCTCCATTTATCGTTCTTGTATTCTAAAAGGAAGTTTTGATATCCCCTCATGTGAGTGGTCTTAGCGTCTGAATTATCAGACAGACTGTCTATCCTTTGCCAGGTATAAAAATAATTATTCACCCTGAAGTTCAATGACTGGGATAATGCAGTACCTGCTGATAGAATTACTAACAATATTGCAAACCGGGTAATCATTTTTACATTATGGTTTTGGGTGTTTGATCTTAGCCCACATCTCATCATAATTAAAACCTTTGAATGTAGGACTTTCTGAATTATGACATCCTGTACAAAACGCTTCTTTTTCGGTATGAATAATTAAGCCGTTTTGTTTTGACAACTCCCTGTCTTTCATAATAGAAAGCTTCTTGTACTCCGACCCCGGACCATGACAGGTTTCACATTGCACGCCCTGTGTTTTGTCAAATGAATCCTCCAGTGGGGCTGTTGAAAGATCAATTCCGAGAGTATGACATTTTACACACTCAGGAGTTTCAGCTGCAGGTGTAGTATACCCTTTCTCTTGTGCAATTTTATCCGCTTCAGGAGTTTGAAGATTTTTGAATGCCATTGAGTGCTTGCTATCTTGCCATATTTCAAGCTGGTTTCCTTTTGAATCTCCTTTATGACATGCACCGGCGCACTTTTCTACACCGATATATAAAAACTGAGCCGGTTCAGCTGATGTTATTGAGAACGCATTCACAAAAAGAAATCCGCTGAATAGTATAAAGAGTGTGAGTATTATTAATTTCTTTTTCATGGTGATTGTAAATTTGGAATTAATTATAAACTTTTCCTTAATCTATATTTTTAAGTTGCTTTTTCTTTTCCGATAATATTGAACTAATAAGGTCATAATTGTGAATATAAATGCTTGGATACGCTCTTATCTGTCTTACTATCTTCTTTGCTTAATTCAATTG
>CALGOI010000096.1 GCA_937959065.1 uncultured Ignavibacteriota bacterium
ACTGGTAGTTAAACTCTATTTTATCCCCTTCAGATAATCCGTATTTATCGGCAAAACCCGCAACTGTTTCCACTACATACATCGCCGGTTTCACAGATGGGAGATCTGTCTCCGAAAACGGGGTAGTATTCTTATGAATCTTAACGATCTCTTTGTTTTTATTTACGAACATAATGTCGAGCGGAATATATGTATTTTTCATCCAGAATCCCTGCAGCTCCTCGTTTGGGAATATAAACAGCATTCCCTTTGCTTCATCCATCGATCTTCTGTACATCAAACCCTGCTGGCGCTCCGGTCCGTTGTCGGCGATCTCTATCTCGATGTCTTTCACTTTCTCGCCGGACTTTTTAAGGAATGTCAAATCGCCCTCCTTTTTAAATTGAGGTTCAGGTACTTTGTCGGTCTCCCGTTGGATTACTGGCGGAGGAACCGGCTCGTCTTTCTTTATAACGAATTCATATACAAAGTATCCTAATAAAACCGCAACTACAATTATAAGGATATTCCTTGGTAAGTTTGAGCTCTCTTTCTTTGCGGGAGCTTTCCTGGTCTGCTTTGACATATTTTGTGTTACTTGTTTACTTTGTTAAGGAAGTTGCTAACGCCCTTCTTGCATTCCTCTGTCATTCGTGTTATCGCGTTTAGGTCGACCGCGTATTCCAGCGCCGACTCAAAGCTCATATTTGACACGTTGCTGAACATTTCCTTTGTTAATTTTAATGAACTTAACGGTAATTTGTTCAGTCCGTCGCAAATTTTGGTTGTGAAGCTGTCGAGCTCACCGCTGTCCGTAACGTAATTCGCGAAACCAATCCTGTGCGCCTCTTCACCCGTGATGAATTTCGACGTCAAAAGAAGGTCCTTCGCGTGTGACTCTGTTACCCTCTTTAGCAGAAATATCATCACTATCGCGGGAATGAACCCGATCTTAACCTCTGTGTATCCGAACTGCGCGTCGCGGGATGATACGATTATATCACAAGCTGAAGCTATACCGCAGCCGCCGGCAAGCGCATATCCCTCGACCATAGCTATGGTGGGTTTCCTGCAGTTGAAGATCGCCATCAGGAGGTTCTTGAATTTCTGTGAGTCCTCCTTGTTCTGGATAATATCATACTCGGATATCTTTTGCAGGTAATCCAGGAATAACCCCGAACAGAAATTCCCGCCGGCACCCGTGAGTACGACCGATTTGGTATCGCTGTCAGCGGAAAATTTATTCATAGCATCGGTTAATTCCTCTATCATAAGCTCATCAAGCGAATTCCGCTTCTCCGGTCTGTTGAGGATTATCTTCTTTGTGTTATCGTGCTCTTCTACTAAAATTCTTTGATAGCTCATTATGCTTTTGGTATAAAATTAATTATTGTTTCGTTATTTGAACTGATAAGAGTGCTTTCTATCATAAAATGCTCACGCAGATTCTCCGTGTTAATCACGTCTCTTGTTTTCCCGGTGAAAACCAGCTGTCCATTATTAAGCAGCATTGTCTTGTGTGTGTACTTCAAAGCCAGGTTAAGGTCGTGCATCACGACGATTATCGTCAGACCTCTTTCCGCGTTCAGCTTTTGAAGTATGTGGAATATCTCGTGCTGGTAATTCACGTCCAGGTATGTAAGCGGCTCATCGATTATCAAAACCTTGTTGGAGATATCTTCCGTGAGATTCAGCTGTACCAGCGCGAGTGTTATCAGTACCTTTTGCTTCTCCCCGCCGGAAAGCTCCGTTATCTCCCTGTCTTTATATTCAAGTATCCCGGCTGTTTCCATGCTCTCCATTACTACCTTTTCATCATCACTGCTGTATCTGAATTCGGAAAAGTTCTTATACGAGTATCTTCCCAATAGTAGAAAATCCATCACGGTCATCCTGTCTGTCAGCATTATTCCCGTCTGGGGCAGGTAGCACAGGTCTCGGGATAGCTCCTTCCTATCGAAATCATAAATGTTCCGGCCGTTAAGTAAGACCTTTCCCGCGGTCGGAATTTGTATTCCCGATAGCAGTTTTACAAGAGTGGATTTACCGGAACCGTTCCGCCCGATAACAGAAATAAAATCACCTTTGAAAACATTCAGCGATATATTCTCCAGCGTGAATTTGCTCCCCGGGTATGAATAACCTAGCCCCTCTGTCAGAATCAGCTTCTCCATCAATAGAATATCTCCGAAGCAGTTTCGCAAAGTACGGGTTTTATTCCGTCGGTTTCTTTTAATACCACTTTCTTTATCTCGTTCTCGTTTGCATTACCGGCTTCTGTTTTTACCCTTATGTAGTTGGTTGTTAGCCCCTCGCGGTAACCATCTTTCTCTGACTCAAAAAGCACTTCCTGTTCCGAATCTATAAACCGTGAATAAAAATCGAAACGCTTTTTATCGGATAACCTTCGTAATATGTGGCTTCGCTCCTTGCGTACCTCTACCGGAACTACACCGGTCATAACTGCCGCGTCAGTATCACGCCTCTCTGAATAGCTGAATACGTGAAGATAGCTTATCGGCAGGGAATCCAGAAAATCATACGTATTCCGGAAACGCTCGTCTGTCTCGCCGGGGAATCCCACGATCACATCGACTCCTATTCCAACACCCGGTATCTCGTCCGTTAACCGCTGTACCAGGTCGCGGTAATAATCGTTTTTGTATCTTCTGCGCATAGCTTTAAGTGTCTCCGCGTCGCCGCTCTGCAGCGGGATATGGAAATGGTTGCAGAATTTATCCGATGACTTGGCGAAGTCGATTATGTTCTGGTTAACGAGGTTTGGTTCGATAGAGCTGATGCGGATCCTATTAAGGTCCAGCTTGTCGAGCTCGTATAAAACATCCACCAGGCGGTACAGACGTCCGTTCTGGTATTTGTAATCACCGGTATTCACACCCGTCAGTACGATCTCTTTATATCCGGCATCGATAACTTTCTTTGCGTTGTCTATTACTTCGTTTATCGGCTGGCTGCGTGATTTACCGCGGGCAAGAGGGATTGTGCAGAATGAACATTTGTAATTGCAACCGTCCTGTATTTTAAGAAAGGCGCGTGTGCGTGAGTCCGTATCCGCCGAAAAAGCAAAATGAAAATCGCTTGCTTCCTCAATAGGGGAGCGGTAAATGCACGACGGCTCACCCTTTTCGAAGTTATCCACGTAATCGAACAGCTTGAACTTCTCCTTCGCGCCGAGCACCACGTCCACTCCCTCGATTGAAGCGATCTCGCCGGGCTGGAGCTGAGCGTAACAGCCGGTTACTATCACATAGGTTTCCGGGTTATTACGGAGAATACTGCGGACGATCTGCCGGCATTCCTTGTCGGCGTTATTCGTGACCGAGCACGTATTAAGGACGAAAATATCGGAATTATCACCGTATTCGCGCAATTCGAACCCGCGGGTCTCGAACTCCTTCGCCAGCGTCGAGGTCTCGCTGTAGTTCAGCTTGCATCCTAATGTATGTAATGACACACTTTTAGCCATAGGGAAGAAATTACAAAAAATGTACAGGAATTTTAAGGGCTAAATTAGAGTGGTCTAACCGCTGAGAACACGGAGGGCGCAGAGTTTTATTGGCAGATTGTGTTAACATATATTTAAAAATTATTTTGTTTTACCCCAAAATCCGGGAGTGTTTTTACAGGAGTTTCCGGGGTAGTAGAGTTTTTGAAAAATTTTTAATTTTTTCAGCCACGAATTATAACAAATGTTCCCTAATTAAAGTAAATTGTATTTGATTGTTTTATTGTAGTATTGATTAATTAACTTCACAAAGATAGCGGATGAGTGAGTGAGAAAAAATGGAAATCGGGTCATATGCGTATGTATCCCCTATTGTGGAATAAAGAATTAAAATGCAATAGTTTAAAAATGACGGATATTTAAATTGAAAGTATTTTGTCTTCCTATTACATTAATATAAATGTAAATACTGCCATGATAAGATGAAAATCTTTATTATAATATTATTCTTTATAACTATTCCATCGCAAACATTATATAGCCAACAAGGTTGGATTTCTAAAAATATTGGTGACGGAAATTTTGTTTCAATAAATTTTATTAATACCTCTACGGGTTTCGCCTTCCGAAGCAATAAATGGCTAATGAAAACAACAAATAGTGGAGAGAATTGGAATGGTACGTTTTTAAATATGGTACCTATTTTAATTGAAACAGGAATGTTTTATAATAATGATGTTGGAATATTTCTTGGCACTTATGTTTTTATAACAACAAATGGAGGAGTTACCTGGCATCAGTCGGTTCCTCCATCAATGTCAAGTTTATGGTTGAAAAAGGTAATAATGATTAATGAAACTACAGGGTATGCTTGTGGAACAGATTATGATTTGGATTTACCTGTTGATGGGATCATTTCAAGAACAACAAATGCAGGAATTAATTGGGTAAGTTCATACCCCGGGGGTTTTGACTATTTTGATGTGAAATTCATTAATTAAACAACAGGATATTCGTGCTGGGGGGAATTAGTTAAAACAAATAATGGAGGTGTTAATTGGAATTATGTTTCCTCTCCATTTAGATCTATGAATGAAATATCTCAAATATTCAATGATACATTTTATGTTGCATGTGACGAAGGATATGTTGTCAAAACCACAAATAGCGGTAACAGTTGGATCTCACAATACACGGGTGTTAATGTAAATTTTAATGATGTTTTTTTTACAAATAATAGGATAGGGTATGTTGTTGGAGATAGTGGTTATGTATTTAGAACAACAGATGGTGGAAATTATTGGACTCAACAAAGTACGAACACATTTAGAGATCTCAACGAAGTATGGTTCATTAACAATGATACAGGTTTTATCGCCGGGGATAGCGGAACCTTTTTAGTAACATATAACGGTGGTGTAACTTCATTGTCACAGAATAATCAATCAATACCAGAACATTTCATTTTGCATCAAAACCACCCTAACCCTTTCAACCCCTCTACAAAAATACAATTTGCTATCCCAAAATCCACATTCGTTCAGTTAACCGTTTATGACATACTTGGCAGGGAAGCAGCGAAACTGGTGAATGAAAATCTCAGTGCAGGAAGCTATGAGTATGAGTTCGATGGTTCGGGATTGAATTCAGGAGTGTACTTTTATAAGCTTGAAGCAGGAGAGTATACAGAAACCAATAGAATGGTGTTGCTGAAGTGAGATTATATTTTAACAATAGTTATTTAATAAAATAAATCAATGTAATCTTGATAAGCAAATATTTTATAACGTTTTCTGCCTGAAACCTCCTTAAGAATACCTAACTCGCTAAATTTCCGCACCAAAGAAATTGCATTTGGATTTTTAATGTTTGCAATCTTTTCAACTTTCCCGTAAGTAACGAAAGGAGATGAATAAAGATGGTTCAATAAGCTAATACCTTTTTCATTTCTGCGTCCTGATTGAATTAATTTATTTTTATTATCTTCGCTAAGTGTAATAATTTTTCTGATCGTATTAACAGCACTATCCGAAATTTCTACTATGCCTTTTAAGAAAAACTTTAGCCATCCTTCTATATCGTCGTGTGTCCTGGTTGCATTTAATCTCTTATAGTACTCATTCCTATTTTTTTTAAAATATTCTGAAAGATAGAGCAAGGGTTTATTCAATATTCCTCTTGAACATAAATAAAAAGTTATAAGTAATCTGCCGAGCCTGCCATTTCCATCCAAAAATGGATGTAATGTCTCAAATTGTGAATGTATTAATGCGGTCTTTATCAAAATTGGTAAAGGTGAATGCTTATGAATGAATTTTTCTAATTGGTTTAATCCTAAATTCATTTCATGGGCCGGTGGGGGAATATATGATGCTGAATTAATAGAATACCCACCAACCCAATTTTGCGACTTTCTAAATTCACCCGGGCTTTTACTATCCCCTCTAACTCCTTTTAATAGTTTGTCATGTATTTCCTTAATCAAAGGTAATGATAATGGAAAGTTTTCTAATCTTTCCAAACCATAATTTAAAGCTGATACATAGTTTACGATTTCATCAACATCATTATGAACCTCTGAATCTTCAATTTTAGATTCAACTTTTAGCAGATCTGAGAAAGTAGCCTGGGTTCCTTCTATTTGAGATGATAGAGTGGCTTCTTTCCTAATATACATAATAATAAAGAAGTTTACATTTGGCAGAGTTTCGGCAATCCCATCCAGTCTTCCAAGCGAAATATCTGCCTTAGATAAAAGATCATAAATAGAGTCATCAAGTTTTAAATTAAAGGGAAGATCATTTGGGATAAATGCTTTGTATTTAACATCACCTGATAATTGGGTAACAAATTTACCGGTTCGCATTCTTAGTAAATATTTTAGATTAGATAAATCGTAGTTTGGAATGTTGTTAACTACGCTTAATGTAGTGAAGCACATTCTTAGCTACGATTAACAAGATAAAACGTAGTTAAGATAGTTTCAAGTTAAAATTCACAATAACTTTAACTATTGTTAATTTAATATAATAGTTGTAAAATTGATGGAATTGCCTCTACTGTCCGGCTTCCCGCTCTCTTTTCCTCTTTTTGAAGTCCATTATGTAAAACACCAGCGCGACAAGTGCTACTACAGCCATTATCAGCACGAGTGTATTATTCCTCATAAAGGCGGTGACGAAGAATGCCACCATCGACAGCGCGGTTAGTCCGATGCCTATGTGAGCGGCGACGGAATTTTCTTTTTTGGTGGGGAATACAAGGATGAAAAGGATGATACCTATTGCCGGGGCGATCAGCGCGGTCGCGCTTCCGGAGTCAACATACCCGTAAACACCTATAATAATGTAAACGATCGATGTCCAAAGCATTACCTGGAAAGCCCTCATGATATCTCCTTTTTAGTTTACGTAAAATAAACATGAGGATTTTTATATTCTATGTAAATCGGTCAGAGTTTCTTTTCGTAATCCTTCATCTGCAGCTCCATATAGATATTTGCTCTCTGGTAGATGGATTTTTCGTTTCCTTTGGGCATCTCAATGAACCCGAGCTTACGGTACATCGTTATCGCAGGAGAAAGAGCTTTATTCGATTCCAGGAAGACAATTTCCGCGCCAAGTTCCTTTGCTTTGTCGAGGCAGGCGTAGGCAAGTTTCTTCCCCGCCTGTTTTCCCTGTGCTTTTTCCGTCACAGCCATTTTAGACAGCTCGTATATGCCATCTCCCATTTTCATTAAAGCGCACGTTCCGATTATTTCCCCGTCCATTACGGCAAAACATATATAACCACCTTTCCTGATTATTTTGCTGTCCGGATTTTCGAGAACCTCACGGTCGTAGTCCTCTATTTTAAAATATTTTCTTATCCACTCATAGTTGAGGTCCCTGAAGAAATCCTTATACCGGGGCTTATAGTCGATTATCTCTACCTCCCGCAGATGCCTGTGAGTAGTAACCTCATCCACCCACTTATCGAATGGTTTGCTGTTAAGATGGTTCTCCACTTCCTCAACCGCGGCCAGAAGATTATTATTGCATTGTGAGAGGATATTGTGAGCACCGGCAGCGATATCATTCCATATAGGCCGTATCTTCGGGAGCATTTCAGTACCTTTTTTTGATAGAGAGAGCAGCTTTTTACGGGCATCGTTCTTATCAACTGTCGAGTCTATCAGGCCGCGCTTCTGCATCTCCTTGACTATCTGGCTGACTGAGGGATGTGTGGTATCGAGCTCGGCGGCAATTTCCATTACACCTATCCCTGACCTCTGGGAAAGCAGGTAATATACCGGGAACCACCGCGGCTCGAGGTCGATTCCGTGTTTACGGTAGATATTCGATCCTTCCCGCATTATCCTGTCGCTCAGTCTTTTGAGCCTGCTGCCTATAGCGAGTTCACCCAATTGTTTAATAATGTCCATAATGATAGTGTTAATATACGTAAGTGCTTACGTAAATATAATAGCAGATTTTCATTTTTCCAACACAAATTACAAACTCAGGCTTTATTTTATGTTGACATTTAAAACCATTTGCCTTAATTTGTAAGGTAAACACGGTAAAATACCTTAAAAATTAAGGCACAGGAAAATACAGAGAAAATACGGCTCGACGAGATCGACTATAAGATCATGTCCGAGCTTCAAAAAGACGCCCATATTAAGAAGAATCTTCTCGCCGAAAAAGTAGGCCTTTCTCTTCCCTCGACCATAGACAGAGTACTGCGCCTCGAATCCCATGGTTACATCTCGACCTACACGACAGTCCTTAACCACAAAAAGCTTAAGTACGATATAACCTGTTTCATTTCGGTCAGGAGCGAATCATCGAAGCATTTCAATTCCATTATCTCACATGCGTTAAAGGAAAAGGAAGTTCTCGAATGCCACTCTGTGACAGGTGAGGGGTCGCACATTCTGAAGATACGCACGCACAATACAACTACACTGGAACAGCTGCTCGCGCGAATACAGGCATGGCCCGGAGTTACAGCCACTACGTCCAGCATCGTTCTTTCCACGCATAAGGAAACAACAAGCATATATCTGAATAATAAATCTTAATAATCAAAATATATCATGGCAAAAAAACAACAAATCGACGCCGAAAAGGAAAAGCTTAAAGCGATTAATGACGTTTTTAAGCTGGCGAAAGAAAAAGAAGTAAAAATGGTGGACCTTCGCTTCACCGATATGCCCGGACAGTGGCAGCACTTTTCTATTCCTATAGATAAGCTCGAAGAAGAGAACTTCTACGAAGGTTTCGGGTTCGACGGTTCCTCCATCAGGGGATGGAAATCCATCAACGATTCAGATATGCTTGTTATCCCTGACCCGACTACAGCGCACATCGACCCGTTCATTAAATCAACTTCACTTGTAATGATCTGCGACATTACCGACTGCGATAAAAATCCTTACGACCACGATCCGAGATATGTTGCCAAGCAATCGCAAAAGTATTTAGAATCTACGGGTATTGCCGATACGGTTTACTTCGGACCTGAAGCGGAGTTCTTTATCTTAGATCACGTAGCATATAACGTTAACGAGTACTCCAGCTGGTACAGGCTTGACTCTGTCGAAGGTTTCTGGAATACGGGCAGCGAAAAGGAAGTCAACCTGGGTCACAAGATAAGACAAAAAGAAGGTTACTTCCCCGTACCGCCGTCAGATTCTATGAACGATGTAAGGAACCTTATGGTGGATTACCTGATGCAGGTCGGAATGGACGTAGAGACACAGCATCACGAAGTAGCAACAGCAGGACAGTCAGAGATAGACATTAAGTACGGTAAAATGCTCGATATGGTGGACCAGATGCAGTGGTTCAAATACATCATCAAAAACACAGCAAGGTCGGTCGGCAAGACCGCTACATTTATGCCCAAGCCGATATTCGGTGATAACGGAAGCGGAATGCACACACACATCAGTTTATGGAAGGGCGGTAAGCCGCTATTCGCGGGTAATGAGTACGCCGGGCTTAGCGAAATGGCCCTATACTTCATTGGCGGTTTATTAAAACATGCTCCATCAATCCTTGCTTTCTCTAACCCGACGACTAACTCATATAAGAGGCTGGTACCGGGATACGAAGCGCCGGTTACTCTTGCTTACTCTAAAGCAAACAGAAGCGCCGCGGTAAGGATACCGATGTATTCAAACAATCCGAAAGCAAAGAGAGTTGAATTCAGATGTCCGGACGGTACAGCTAATCCATACCTTGCATTCGCAGCCATGTTGATGGCGGGACTCGACGGTATTGAGAACAAGATACACCCGGGTGATCCGCTGGACAGGAATCTATACGATATGCCTCTTGAAGAGTATATGAAACTAAATCACGCTCCGGAGACATTCAGGTTAGCGCTTTACAATCTGAAAAAAGACCATGCATTCCTGACTAAGGGCGGAGTTTTCAGTGAAGAACTGATCAATACATATGTAAAATACAAGATAGAGAATGAGGTTAACCAGGTTCAGCTTAGACCTCATCCGTACGAATTCCACTTATATTACGAAGTGTAGTAAAATATACAGAGAGCTGATTACACTCTGTTATTTAAGCACTTTACAGGGGTTTAGCTGTAAGGGGCTTTTTGCTTTATGAATTTTTAAAGGAACATTTGTATATTTGATTAGTATCAAAAGAAAAAAGTACTATGGGAAAATTAAGGGCATTATTATTTGTGATTCTTGCGGCGGTATTTCTTACCGGATGTATGAGCAAAGATGGCGGAAACAAGGATACTGATACATCTCGCAGAATGCAAACTCTGGAAGACATGGGAAGTGTGGAGAACGAAGTCGACAGTAAGTCCATGACTTTAAAAACTTCCGGCTCACAGGATGACGGGCAGGTACCCGATAAGGAGATCCCGACTGAGCAGCAGCAGAGATTGATAATCCGCACCGGGACTATGAACCTGGAGGTTGAAACATTCGGGGACGCTGAAAAAAAGATAAACGAGCTGGTAAAGAGTTTGAATGGTTATACTTCAGCTACGAGCTCAAGCCAGAATGCCGCGGGCAAGAAGCAGGGAGCCATGACGATCAAAGTACCTGCGGAGAAATTCGATGAGCTGCTTGTAAAACTTGCGGATATCGGTGAGATTTCCTCACAGAACATAACATCCAGCGATGTAACAGAAGAGTACATAGATCTCGCGGCAAGATTAAAAACCGAGAGAGAGCTTGAGCAGAGATTAATTTCACTGCTGGATACGAAAGCAGCAAACCTTTCCGATATAATCGAGATAGAGGGCAAGCTTGCTAATGTCCGCCAAAAGATTGAGAGCGTGCAGGGAAGAATGAAGTACCTTATGAGCCAGTCCTCTTACTCAACGCTTACAGTGAATATATACGAGCCTTCATTGCTCGAGACATCATCCGGCGGCGGTTTCTTCTATGAGATCGGGCAGGCATTCAAGGACGGACTTGAAGGATTTACAGATGTATTAAAGATCATTATCACAGCGGCAATCGCGTTGCTTCCGTTATTACTGTTCCTGGCCCTGCTGGTATTCGTGATAATCAGATTAATAAAATGGTATAACAAAAGAAAAGCTTCGAAGCCGGCTGTAGAGGCATCGAAAGTATAGAGTCTCATTAATCCTATTTTGTGAAAATCCCCGTTGTTTTCTGGATACCAGAGCAGCGGGGATTTTTTATGTATAATATAACCATAAATATTTATGGCTATTGATTAATAATTTTCCTATCTTATCAGTATGAAAGAATATTCCGTACAGCCGAATAAGATAAAGGGTAGAGGCACCGCGCTTAATCCGCAGAACCGTTTCGAGAGGTTGTACACCGAACCGGAATTTCAAGCCGACGAATACTTCGATGAGGAGGAAAGAAAGATACAGACAGTGTACTTCCGTGACAACACCAAAAAAATGATAAACAAGGTCGAGAGTCCCGACCTCGGTATGATGTATAGCATGAACCCGTACCGCGGATGCGAACACGGATGCATTTACTGCTACGCGCGGCCGACCCACGAATACCTGGGCTTCAACAGCGGACTTGATTTCGAAACGAAGATAATGGTAAAGCCCGATGCGCCTGAAATATTAGCGGCGGAGCTGAATAAAAGGACATGGGAGGGATATCCCGTTGGGATGTCCGGTGATACCGACTGCTATCAGCCGGGCGAGAGGAAGTTCAGGATAACACGCGGTTGCCTTGAGGTGTTCCTTAAGTTCCGCAATCCCGTTTACATCATTACAAAGAATGCACTTGTACAAAGAGATATAGATCTTTTAAAAGAGCTTGCCTCAATGAACCTCTCACACGTTGTAATGTCCATCACAAGTTTAAAACCCGAGATAACCACAGTAATGGAGCCGCGCACTGCCCGACCGCAAAGACGCCTCGACACGGTAAGCAGGCTAAGGGATAACGGAATCCCCGTGTCGGTAAATGTAGCGCCGATCATTCCGGGTCTCACGGACGAGGAAGTCCCGTCTATACTAAAAGCAGCTAAAGAAGCCGGTGCTACTTCAGCCGCGATGACGCTTGTTAGATTGCCGTGGCAGAATAAGGAGTTGTTCATCGAGTGGGCGCTAAGGGAATTTCCCGACAGGGCGGATAAGATACTTAACCGCATCACCGACATACACGGAGGCAAGCTGTACAACAGCGAGTATTTCAAGCGGTTCAGCGGACAGGGTAAATGGGCTGAAACGATAAAGAAGATATTCCGCCTGAACGCAGCTAAATACGGATTGAACGGCGGCGGACAGGGACTATCACACGAGCACTATAGAAGAGTAAAAGACCAGACACAGTATGGAATGTTTGGATAGCATTTCGTAGTTAAATCTTCAATTCCGATTGATTATATTTGTTCATGTCTTTGACCGTTTATATAAATTCATTTTCATACATTAAGTCCACAATACCGCAGGACCATACTGAAAACGGAGGAGGATTCGTTTTCGATTGCCGCTACATAAATAATCCCGGAAGACAGGAAGAATTCAAAGCAAAAACCGGTCTCGATGCAGACGTGATGGAATTCATCCAATCACAAACAGCGATGGGTGATTTTTTGAAAAGTGTTTACTCATTGATTGACCCTGCTATAGATAATTATCTTGAAAGGGAATTCACAAGTCTGATGGTTAATTTCGGATGTACCGGCGGACAGCACAGGTCGGTTTACGCTGCTGAACGGTTAAGAGAGCACATAGTTGATAAGTATCCGGGGGTTGAAGTTGAGCTAAGGCATCACCAGCTTGAGAAAATGTAAATTTAACAGACCTTGACTCAGACCACCCTGTCTACGGACAGAAAGCGCTTAGAAAAATACACCTTCCGTCTGCACCTTATCTCACAGATATTAAACGGCATTTCCTTCGGTACGTTCATACTACAGGATGTAATATTAAAGAAATCTCTCGGCGGCAGCGACCTGCAGGTGACTGTACTCATCTTTCTTACAAGCGCGGCATTCCTATTCTCGATATATGGTGCGGAGATAATCAACCGCGCGCCTAACCGCCCGAAGATGATACTGGCGATGGGCTTCGCGAGTAAGTTCTTCCTCTTCATATTACCTCTGTTCGAAGCGCCGGGTTATTTCATCTTCTGTATAGCAATGATGGCGATAATCGATTCGATGATAAAGCCCGTATGGAACGTAATCATTAAACACAATTACACCGAAGAAAAGCGCAGCTCGCTTTATTCTTATACGTCGAGCTTTTACACGCTTTCATTGCTTGTGACGACCACTGCGCTGGGTTTCCTGCTCGACATAAATTACGAAGTGTATAAGATTTTCTTCCCTCTGGCAGGTCTAGCTGATATGATCGCTTACTATAACCTGTCCAGGCTAATCAAATACGATAATGAACCTGTAGGTGAAAAGGCGAAGAGGTTTGTTATGCGGTTTTCTGTGAAACTCATTAAGGATATCATCATCCTACCCATCAGGAATATGCTCCGGATTTTTGAGGTCAATAAGGCGTTTTTCAGATTCGAAGCATATTTCTTTTTGTATGGTATGGCGTTTATGATGATCGCCGCGGTACTGCCGATATTTCTGGTTGAAGACCTTGCGCTGGACTATACTCCTATATCATTAGCAAGGGGATTCATGGTTCACATAGCAATAGTTGCCTTTACACCTCTTATGGGTAAGCTTATGGGTTCGCGTAACCCGTCTAAATTCACCGGGCTGTCATTCCTCTCTCTCGTGCTTTTCCCGTTCCTCCTTCTTGCGATAAAATACTTTCACCTTGTGCAAATTCGTGAGGACATTTTACTCTATGCTGCCTTCTTCCTGTTCGGGATCAGCATGAGCGGTGTTACTCTTTCGTGGAATCTTGGTTCTATATACTACGCGCCGCACGCTGAGGTGTCTAATTACCAGGCGGTGCATATCACGCTTACCGGGCTGCGCGGGATTTTCAGTCCGTTCCTTGGTTACCTTGTATTGAAGCTTGTCTCTATCGAGGCGGCGTTTATTGTTGCTGCTTTGTTATTCCTCGCGGGCGGACTATTGATGCTAGGTGAAGGAAAGAAACTTCAGAAATAAAAAAGCCCTCTTCCGAGGGCTGTGAAATCAATACTCAAAATTTTTATGCTTCTTCCACTGTTGCTTTGCGTAATCCAGAAATGAAGAAGGCGCATCATTGAACGCTGCATCTACTTTATAATCACCCCCCGCGTCCACTGCTTTTATATAAGTATACCCTCTAAGCGCGTATTTATTCTCATTCTCGTGCATCATTAGTTTGAGATTGTCAGGGCTTACGTCGGATTTACAGGACATATTATAGAGGAATGTGCTTTCCGCAATTCCATCGTCATCGAGATCGGTAATTGTAAGTGATTCCGGAACGTAAGTCAGCCTCAGATCGAATTCGCAATCCCTAACGAAATCCTGTATCTTCCATAACTCTTCACTTTTATCGCCTTTCATTATGAAATGATATCCGTATAATTCTTTGGATTGCAAATTATCATATTCACCGGGTCTTTCAGATACAGCAGTCTCTGTTATCACAATGACATTCTCCCCGTTAGCGTCTATCCACGTAGCTGCCGCGACGGGTTTTCCTTTGTAGCCTTTAAGTGTCGAGGGTATGTTAGACACACCGTACTTTATGTCAGTAATCTCATCCGACCCGCTTTCGTCACTCGCGGAGGTGTTCTCTGAACCTTCAGCGTCAGAGTTCTCTGTCGTTTCTGTTGTATTCTCCCTTGTCGTTTCCTGCGGTTTATCTTTTTTCATGCATGCAGTCAGCATTATGCCTAAAAGTATTGCTATAAATATGGTAAAATAATTCTTCATCTTTGTGATTTAGTTACTTAAATATACCTATAAAATGAAATATCTGAAAGGAAGTGCGGGATTTTAAACCCGCACTTTTGTAGTTAATCATTAAAATCCTACTTTAAGATCCACATAAAAATTCCGTTCGGCAGCCGGTATCC
The DNA here is from genome assembly GCA_937959065.1 of uncultured Ignavibacteriota bacterium. Classification (GTDB taxonomy): domain Bacteria; phylum Bacteroidota; class Ignavibacteria; order Tepidaquicellales; family Tepidaquicellaceae; genus JAEYVS01. The sequence continues at coordinate 14,901 of CALGOI010000096.1, forward strand.
AGTATGGAATCCCGAATCCATCGACACTGCCGGTTGTCTCGTAAAGTGCATCGAAAAGATTGTTTACTCTGAAACTTGCCTCCAGCTGTGAGAGCACATTCCCGAAATACTTCTTCCCGATGATCGGCACCAGATTGAATGAAAGCCCGGCATTTACAATTGTATATGGCTCGATGATCTTATCCACGTATCCGGGCTGGTTCGCGATGGATGGGTTCTTCCTCTCGTTCTCGGAGTTATCGAGATACTGCTGCCCGATATGCTGCATTGAGATAAACGCGCCGATACCGTTCGGAGCGAAGTAACTCAGTGAAAGATTGGCGATTATTCCGGGATTGAGAAGAATCTGGTTATCCGAGTAATCATTTCCGTAGATGATATTCCCGAGTGAATCTGCTCCCAGTACTTCAGTATATTCGGTGAAGTAATTATCAGAGAGGTTAAGATTACCTTCTATTGTAAGTGGTCCGATAGAGCCGTCACCGAATTTTCTTTTAAAGGGCTGGTAGGCGAACTGTACCTCGAGCCCGCGGTGTATGGATTTACCGGCATTACCCACTATCGGTTGTCCCACATTATCCAGCTGCCCGTTATTAACTATTTCGTTCTTAAAATCCATCAGGTAAAAGTTAAGGTCTGCTTTTAGTTCAAATAGCGATAACCCAAATCCCAGTTCGTAGTCATTCATTTCCTCCGGAACGATCAGCGGGTCTTCGTAGATGCCGTTCGCAGCATCCACTATCCTGAAATTCGGCCTGCTGTATGGGTTCTCACCATCGTATATGTCTTTGAGACGAGGCTCTCTTTTAGCTATGGAGAAGTTACCGAAGACACGAAGGTAATCCGTAATCGCGTAATTTACTCCGAAGCGCGGTGTGATAAAATTATAATCCACATCGAAATCGTACGGCTTGTACCTGTCATTACTTATGGAGTAAGTGTGGTTTATATACTGTAACCCAAGCATTCCGGTCAGCCTGTCAGTGAATCGGTAAATCTCGTTTGCGTAAACGGAGTAAGTATTTTTCCCGCCGTTGTAGAAGTAGTACATATAGTTATCGGGTGTGCCCGGGGGAAGAGCATCTCCGAAAGTAACCTCCCCGTAATGCTCGGACTGGTGAACTCTTATCTCACCGCCGATCACCAGGTCGCCCTTGCCTTTGTTGTGTGTCCATTTAGCTTTTGGGAACCAGCCGTACGTATCATTATTAACATAAAGGTTCGTTACAAGATTGCTCCTTACTATTTCGTATCCTTTACCCGGCTCGAAGTATAATGTACCGTCCGGGTTCCTCCTATAATAGTCCGGGTTATAGGTTGTGCTATCCGTAGTAAAAAAAGACGGAAGACGGAAGTAATCGAAATCCAGTCCATAGTAGGTAGGGAAGGTAGTTACAAAATATCCTTCACCCTGTATATAACTCAGTGTATTCGATAAGTAAAAATCTTTTG
>CALGOI010000097.1 GCA_937959065.1 uncultured Ignavibacteriota bacterium
CCGATAAGCTGGTAGTACTGCAGGCGGAGAAGCACCAGAACCTTTCACAGTGGACTACACTGCCCATACTGGTCATAGACGTGTGGGAGCACGCGTATTATCTTAAGTACCAGAATAAGAGAGGCGACTACGTGAAGGCGTTTTTCAATGTGATCAACTGGGACAATGTTTCAAAGATGCTTTCAACAGTAAAAATTCATAAATATTAATGATAGCACAGATCCACTGGGACGTGAGTCCCGTAATGTTTGAAGCGGGAAGTTTCGCGCCCCGGTGGTACGGCGTGCTCTTTGCTCTCGGGCTCTTCCTGGCTTACGTGATTATGAAGAAATTCTACCGCACGGAAAGAAAACCCGTCGAGGAGCTCGACATTCTCACACTATACATAGTTGCCGGTACGATAATTGGCGCGCGGTTAGGACATTGCCTTTTTTACAATACCAGCTATTACCTGGCTAATCCCATCGAGATACTGAAATTCTGGGAAGGGGGACTTGCAAGCCACGGAGCTGCAATCGGCATATTGATCGCCATTTATCTTTATTCCCGAAGGAAAGGCGTATCAACAACAGCTACGTGGGTACTTGACAGGGTAGTGATCGTAACCTGCCTGGCGGGGGTTTTGATACGGCTGGGTAACCTGATGAATTCCGAGATACTGGGAACGGCTACGGACCTGCCGTGGGGATTTATATTTTTGAGCGTGGATACTATTCCCAGGCACCCGGCGCAATTATACGAAGCGTTATTTTATCTTTTGACATTTCTATTCCTTTACGGTTACTATAACAGGTCGGCTGACAAAAATTTTCACGGTAAGATACTCGGGATGTTCTTTGTAATTGTTTTTACATTCCGCTTTTTGGTGGAATTTGTCAAGGAGCATCAATCGGAACTATTAATGGACGCTCCAATAGACATGGGGCATTTGCTGAGCATACCGTTTGTTATTGCCGGGATTGTATTGATCATAAGGGCTAATAAGAAAATGGCGAGATCCTGAAATAAATTCAGGATGACATTTGATTTAGGTTTATTTATTGAAACTACTTACTTATTTTGTAGTTCAAATCGAAGATGGACATAGCATTAGGCATAATATTGGGGGTTTGTTTGAGCGCGGCGGTGGGATTCAGAGTGTTTGTTCCCATGCTGGTGCTTAGCATCGCTTCAAACCTGGAATACATCGGGCTGTCGGATACGTATATGTGGATAGCGTCCGTTCCGGCGATGATAGCATTCGGTGTAGCGACATTACTCGAGATAACGGGGTACTATGTGCCATGGATGGATAACATGCTGGATACTATTTCAACCCCGCTTGCCCCGGTAGCAGGTGTAGTCGCGGCGGGTTCAGTCGTGGTGGACATCGATCCGCTATTATCCTGGACAATTGCGATAATACTCGGCGGCGGAACGGCACTATCGGTCGAGCTGCTTACGGTGAAGGCGAGAGCGTTATCGTCATTTTTTACGGGAGGGCTCGGTAATGTGTTTGTCGCGTCAGGCGAGTTATTCTTTTCTACATTTATATCACTGCTGGCGATAGTGGTACCGGTAGTAGCATTTTTATTCCTGCTGTTCATGTTATTTATTATGTGGAAGATTATCCGGCGTGAGACGGAGACACAAAATCAAAAGTTTGAGAAGTTCTAAATAGAGTAAGTGAGTTGTAGAGTTTATAGAATAAGTAATCACCTTTCTTATTACGTTATTTTAACACTTCATCTTTAATCCTGTAAAGATATTCTTTCGCTGCTTCATATTCATTTGGGATCTCACCGTCCAGGATGGCGTCTTCTATTTTCTTTTTGATGATTCCTACTTTACGTGAAGGTTTCAGGCCGCAGATCACCATTATTTCTTCACCGCGTACAGGGGACTGGAAATTACGAAGGCGGTCCTTTTCCTGCACTTCGCGGATCTTGTCTTCGACGATAGCATAGTTATTCATAAAACGTTTGACTTTGCTGTCGTCCTTAGATGTGATGTCGGCGCGGCATAAGGTGAGGAGATCCTCGAGTTCCTCTCCCGCGTCAGCGGCAAGGCGTCGGACAGCAGAGTCGGTGACTTCGTCCTTTGCCAGCGGGATAGGACGAAGATGCATGCGTATGAGCTTCTCGATGTAGGGGAGTCTGCTCATAGGGAGGCGCATGCGTTTGAATATCTTTTTCATCATGCGAGCACCTAGTTCCTCGTGACCATGGAATGTCCAGCCGGTTCCCTCGATAAATTTCTTTGTAGGCGGTTTTGCAATATCATGAACGAGTGCGGCAAAACGCAGCCAGACATTGTCAGTTTTAGTTGAAATGTTATCGACCACTTTAAGCGTATGATAGAAAACATCCTTATGGTGATAATCCTTACGCTGTTCGACACCTGCGAGGTTAGCTATTTCAGGGAAGATAATCTCCATTACTCCGGACTTATACAGCAGGTCGAGACCAACGGACGGTTTAGGGCTCGCTAGAATTTTAAGGAATTCGTCTGTGATGCGTTCCTGCGAAACTACTTTATCTTCACTAAGGCGGTCACGCATTTTTATGATTGCTTCGTAAGTATATTGCTCGATTGTAAAGCCCAGTACCGACGCAAAACGGATTGCGCGCATTATTCGGAGCGGATCATCATCAAATGTTTTCTCCGGGTCAAGCGGAGTTCGGATTATTTTATTTTTTAGATCTTCTATACCGTTGTAAAAATCTATTAATTCGTCGTGTGTATCTTTATTGAGAGAGACGGCCATCGCGTTAATAGTAAAATCCCTGCGCGCAAGGTCATCATCCATTCCGGAGAATTCCACATCGGGCTTGCGTGAGTCGCGGTTGTAGCTTTCTTTCCGGGCGGAGGCAAATTCGATCTTGTAATTATCATGATTGAGTAGAGCAGTGCCGAAGTTTTTATATACTGCGCTTAGTTCTGTGCCAAGTTCACCGGATACGAGTTCGGCGAAGTTAACCGCGTCACCGAGCACCATTATGTCGATATCAGACGAGTCATTATTTAAAAGCAGGTTGCGAACATATCCTCCGACAACGTAAATCTTTGTGTCCTTTTTGTCGGCAATTGCGCCGATACTTTTCAATATTTTATCGTTTATTTTAAGCTTCAATTCTTCTTTTAACTATATTAAACCTATTGCGGGGTTCTGTTTCGATTATGTGATACTCTTTCTCACCGGAAATTGTAAATGGCATAGAGCAGCCTGATGAATTCACAAAAAGATTGTTCTTTCTTTTATAAGTGTCTGTAATATGTGTATGACCGTGCAGTATAAGGTCTATATTATATTTATTGAAATAGTCAAATAGTTCTTGCTTATCATGAAGGCGCATCTTCCATTGTTCCGATTCGAGCCATGTCCCGTGTTCAGGGTGTGCTTTATTATGCCATGGTTTATTAAAATGATGGTGTATAAGAACGATCTTCAGCTTGTCCTTCAGGTTAGCCTGCTTCGATATCTTGCTGAGACTTTTCATTTGTTGTTTATCAATCAGACCGTTAGTACCTACCGGGTTCAGGTCTTTTGAGTAACTCGCGATGGAGTTTAACCCCATGACTGCCACGCTGTCATTCAAAATTTTAATATAAGGAAATATAGAGTCACCGTCTGTAATTGTACCGGCGAATGTTTCAGCCATAGCGAGGGCAAAGAGATTGAAATTCGCGTCATAATCCATCTCTTTACAATGAGTAGGATAAAGGAAGAAGGGGAGGTTCGGGTTAGGACCGCCGAATATGTCGTGATTACCGGGTACAACGCTCAGTCTGTCGGTATCGAGAAGTTTAAACTCTGTCAGGAGGTCACGTATGATGGCAAAGTCCCTGTTATCGCAATAATCCGATAGGTCCCCTGTAAGAAGTATGTGACCACAACCCTGCGAAACGGCATCGGTTAGTAATGCACGAAAGACACCAAGATTTGGTTCAGGAGTATTGTACTTAATATGTATATCGGTTATATGCGCCAGACGGTACATTACAGAGTAATTGATTTAGTGAAATTTTTTAATTTGTTCCAGCGACTTCTCAACAGCTTTGACAATATCGGCAGCAACTTCGATAGCCTGCTTT
>CALGOI010000098.1 GCA_937959065.1 uncultured Ignavibacteriota bacterium
CATTATTAAAGGTACAGTTTTTGATCTCTGTTTGTGAACCTGCATTTTCGAGGACAATTCCCTGCCAGGTATTAGAGCAGGTAAAATTTGCCGAATCAGCATGAACATACGCGCCGTTCTTCACTACTATTTTAGAATTATTACCCATTACAATATCAGAACCTTCTAAGCAGATGAATCTTGAGTTTGTACCGTCAAAAGTGAGAGTAACGTTGTCCGCTATTTTGAGTGTGCCATTCTTACCTGCAACAAGCAATGCGCCGTTATTTACAAGCTTATTACTTCTTATCTCGACAGTAGAGTTTTCAAAAGCATAAAAGCAGGCGCCGTCAGAGTAGCTTACATTTGAACTTTCATCTATGAGTACACCGCCATTATGAGCAGCTATCTCTGCTCCTTCTTCTAAAACCAAATGAGAACCGGGTTTGAAGTGGATAGTATCTGCAGATAATCCATCCCTACCGATTATATATAGTCGTTTATTTTTTTTGATTATCATAGTATCACCGCTTTCAGCGGTGATTTTTATCCCGTAAAAATTAACACCATCTATCTTATATGTTCCGGGCGTTGTATAAACGTTCCCTGGAACGCAAGAAGTGCATCCAGGAGCTCGAGGATTTGAATAATACTCATAAATAGTGCCGGTATCATTTACAGTATTATAACCATATTTATCACCATCACCTTTGTTCGGGAGAACCGTATCCAGCACAACAGTCGTTCCTAAGATATAACTTCCAGCATATTTCTCAGCAATGCTATGATCAACTCCAAAAGGAGTTGTTCTTGCATAAAACTTTCTTTCGAATGGTTCCGACCTCTCGTAAGGAGTTCCTTCATAAAGTTCTTCCCATACTGTTATCACTTTTCCTTGCTCAGAAGTATCAACGGTTGAATATATTATTGTGGGGGTAATAGCATCAACTATCTTTACACGGCTTCCAATATTATTAGTGTCATCATAATATACACCCCAATCAAGATGATAAACATAATTGCCAGTGGGGAAATTCTCTTTCCCATACTTGCTATCAAGACAATTAAAGTAAAACATATAATGCTCTCCTGTTGAGGGAATATCCAAGGTTATTTTATATTTAGCAAACCCCCACATCCCACCTGCTGGATGTGGTCCATTATATTCTCCACCATAGCAGTGTCCCATATCAAGTAAATAAGTAAGGTATCCACCTGATCCGCTTGAATATACAGTAAATGGAGTATCGATATACTGATTATTCCAATAAAAATGTCTATGAAAAGCACCATTTTGTATAGAATCACCTCTGTTTGTATTGAATAACTCAGCTTTTGTCTTGCCTTCAAATGGAATAGAAACCAATTGAAATGTTGAATTTATTTGGACTCCACTATAATTTCTAATTATAAAATCACCAACATACCCAGTTTGAGAGGAAGCATTATTACATTGTAAAAGAAAAAGCATCATCTGTAATAAGTAAAATTTTTTCATGATTTTTAATTTAAATTATTGGAGAAATATTTATGGAACAAATAATAAAACAATTTGTTATTTTAAACAAAAGGGCACCTTTAAGCAAAAAAATTGCTTTATCAATTAGATTCACCAGATGAAAATTGAAGGGTCGCCCTTTTTTGTTTTCCCTATTTCATTAAAATCATTTTTTTTGTTTTGATAAAGTTGTTTGTCTGTAATACATAAAAATATATTCCACTTGCGAGACCAGCTCCATTGAAAGTATATATATAATTTCCAGCTTTTTGCTCTTCATTTACTAATGTACTTATCTCTTTCCCTGATATGTCATATACTATTAATCTAACCATAACTTTAGTTTTTAACTCATAATTAATAACCGTTGTGGGATTGAAGGGATTAGGATAATTTTGTTGTAATATTATTGCATCGGGTATCACCGAAAAATTATTGTTTATATTTACAACGCCATTCTCATTATAAATGACTAAACCATTTCCAGTCGCGATCCACAGATTTCCATAACGATCAACTTTTGAATTTCTTATAAAATTACTTGGTAAGGGTGAATTAGATATATTAAACAAATTCCAAGTTGAACCGTATTCAAAAAGTGATAAACCCCTATCTTCTACTCCTATCCATATTTTCTGAGGACTTTGTGTGAAAACTGATTGAATATACCAATATGGAAGTCCAGAATTGTTGGGATCATATACCGTCCAATTTACGTTATCAAATTTAGCCAGTCCTCCTCCAAACGTTCCTATCCACTTAACATTGTTTGAATCTATTGAAATACAATTCCAACTTATTGCATTAAAAGGAAGACCCGAATTATCTGAGTTATATAGTATCCAATTAATTCCATCAAATTTTACTACTCTGTGACTTTGTGTCCCTATCCATATATTAGTATCATCAGTTTTTACACATGTTATTGAATTGCTTGGAAGTCCTGAATTAGTATCTTTATAGTAAGTCCAGTTGGTTCCGTCAAATTTACCAAGTCCAAATCCCGATATCCATAAATTTTCTTTTGAATCAAAATCCATATCCAATATGCCACCGAAAGGAATATTCGAATTATTGGGAGTAAAGTTAGTCCATTTCATCCCATCAAATTTACTCACACCGCCCGGAGAACTGTTAACTGAAGCTGCCCAGATATTATTATGTTTGTCTATAGCAACTGAAAATATATTGTTCGAATGAATTCCTGAATTAAGAGTGTCATATACTGTCCAATTATTTCCGTCGAATTTTACAAGTCCACTATTTCCTACACCTATCCATTTTATATTATTAGAATCGATTACAATATCGGTAATTGAATTTCCCGGTAATCCCGAATTTCCTGTATTGTAAACAATCCATTGAGGAGCCTGGGCATGGAGAGAGAAGGAAGTGCTAATAAAAAAAATCAGAATTAATATTTTAAGAATATATTTCATAATAGGTAGATATAGAA
>CALGOI010000099.1 GCA_937959065.1 uncultured Ignavibacteriota bacterium
AGTACTTCTGTTAGCCTCGAGGACGCGAAGGATTCCGATCTCGTGATCGAAGCTGCTTCGGAAAACTTCGACATAAAAAAGAAGATATTCGAAACCCTTGATAACCACTGTAAACCGGAAGCTATCCTCGCGACAAATACTTCATCTATCTCAATCACTGAGATAGCAGCTGTTACCCAACGAGCCGACAAAGTGATCGGTATGCATTTCATGAACCCAGTGCCGATCATGAAACTCGTCGAGATTATACGCGGTCTTGCTACATCACAGGAAACATATGACACTATTAAGTCACTTTCTGAGAAAATAGACAAAGTTCCGGTCGAAGTTCAGGATTATCCCGGCTTCATCTCTAACCGCATACTTCTGCCAATGTTAAACGAAGCTATGTACTGCGTTATGGAAGGGGTAGCTGAACCTGAAGCCATTGATACCGTGATGAAACTCGGTATGAACCACCCTATGGGACCGCTTACTCTTGCTGACTTCATCGGTCTGGATGTATGCCTATCCATTATGGAGGTTCTTCACGAAGGGCTTGGCGACTCAAAATACCGGCCATGTCCTCTGCTCAAGAAAATGGTAGCCGCGGGGTACCTTGGTAGAAAAAGCGGTAAAGGCTTTTATGAATATTAATTCTTAAATCTTTCTGTTATTTTGTAACAATTTAATATACTTAAATGGATTTCCAACTTACTGAAGATCAAAAAGAAATTCGCGACGCAGCGAGGGATTTCGCAGAAAACGAGATCGCTCCAACTGCGATCGAACGTGACATTAAAGCCGAATTCCCTTACGACATTGTGAAAAAAATGGGTGAGCTTGGCTTTATGGGTATGATGGTTGCTCCCGAATGGGGCGGCGCCGGAATGGATACTGTTTCATACGTCCTCGCTCTCGAGGAGATTTCAAAAGTCGATGCATCAGTCGGTGTTATTATGTCGGTTAATAATTCACTCGTTTGTTATGGTATCGAAAAATGGGGAAGCGATTTTATTAAGGAAAAATACCTTAAACCCCTCGCTTCAGGCGAAAAACTCGGTGCGTTTTGCTTATCTGAACCCGAAGCCGGAAGCGATGCTACTCAGCAAAAAACTACAGCAGTCGACGAAGGCGAATATTACGTCCTCAACGGCATCAAAAACTGGATTACTAACGGTACTACAGCCGATTATTACTTTATGCAGGCTATGACCGATCCGGAAAAAGGTTATAAAGGTATCTCTACCTTTATTGTGGAAAAAGCTTTCGAAGGCGTCGAGACCGGTATAAAGGAAGATAAGCTCGGTATCCGAAGCTCAGACACATGCACCATCGGGCTGAATAATGTAAAAGTTCCCAAACAAAACCTGCTTGGTGAAGAAGGACAGGGATTCAAGTTCGCTATGATGACTCTCAACGGAGGTCGAATTGGTATTGCTGCACAGGCTGTCGGAATTGCTATGGCTTCATATGAAGCTGCCGTCAAATATTCTAAACAGCGCAAAGCATTCGACGCTCCCATCTCTAATCTGCAGGCAATACAATTTAAACTCGCCGATATGGCTGTGAAAACAGATGCTGCTCATCTGCTTACTTTAAAAGCTGCTGCTTGTAAAGATGAAGATAAGTCATACATCAAAGAAGCCGCTATGGCTAAGCTCTATGCAAGTAAGATAGCCGTAGAAAATTCACTCGAAGCAATACAGGTACACGGAGGATATGGATACGTTAGAGAATACCAGGTGGAAAGATATCTGCGTGATTCAAAGATCACAGAGATCTATGAAGGAACAAGCGAAATTCAGCGTCTGGTGATTGCCAGGGAGCTGACAAGATAAAATTGATACCGGATAAAAGTCTTAATTCTGACCATAAAAAAACCCCGCCTTTAGCGGGGTTTTTCATTTCTTTTCAATAAATTAAGATAAAACTAAAAACTAAACATTACCTTTGCCGAAAGGTTTACACTATTGAGATTATCCGCCAATGATGTCGTCTGCGGCTTTGTCGCATCTCCGTCCAGTGGAACGAATCTGTAACCCAGCTCGAATGCATAACCGAATTTAGCCGAAGTTCCGAATCCCACGAATACCGAAAAGTTCGGTGTCCACTGACTGTTTGTACTCTTCTCGAATCTCTTAAATTGCGTCAGTGTGCTGTCCGTATAAAGCAGATTATTGAATTCCTCGTCTATATACATCATGCCTGCTCCACCGCCGAAATACAAATTACTCGTCGGCAATAATGGATTTCCGGAAAATGGATAAAATTTAACGTTCAAATTCAACGGCAAAGCGAACATCTTAGCTTCATTCGGAAAGTAAAAACTCCTCTCTCCCGATTGATTCGTAAAATAAAATCCGTCATTGCTCTCTGATGTAGTGAATATGAACGACGGTGATATCTCTACAGCAACAGAGCTACTCAGTCTCATCCCGTAAAATACATTTATCTCACTTAAAAATGATGACGATGACAAATTGAATACAGGGTACGTGTCATTTACCTGCCCGTCCGTAAAAAATACCAGCGTATATCCTCCTCCCGCGTATGAATATGAGGACGACCTGTCCTTGAACTGGCCGTTCGCCAATCCGGAACCCATAAAAAATACGATTATTACAATTGAAGCGATTTTTTTAGCCATTATCGTTTATTTTTAGATTATAATATGTATCTGCTAAGATCCCTGTCTTTTACTATTGTACTCAGTCTGCTCTCGACAAGTTCTCTGTCTATCTTGAGTTTGCTATCTCTAATTTTATCCGGAATATCGAATAATATATCCTCTAATAGAGTAGATAATATCGTATGGAGTCTCCTCGCACCAATATTCTCCACTTTCTCGTTCACATCTGCCGCTACCTTAGCTACTTCCTTGATCGCATCGTCATCGAATTCAATATCTATGCCCTCTGTCTCAACGAGTGCCTTATACTGTTTAATAAGAGCATTTTCCGGTTGAGTAAGTATCCTGTAAAAGTCATCCTCTCCGAGACTGTCAAGCTCTACCCTTATTGGAAATCTCCCCTGCAGCTCAGGAATCAGATCACTTGGTTTGGATGTATGGAATGCCCCCGACGCGATGAATAAGATATGGTCCGTTTTGACAGGTCCATACTTTGTGTTTACAGTCGAACCCTCAACTATCGGAAGCAGGTCTCTCTGTACGCCTTCCCTCGATACATCAGGTCCCCCTGCCTGGTTCTTGCTCTGACCTCCGGCTACTTTGTCTATCTCATCAATGAAAACTATTCCCGAGTCCATAGTCTTTTCAAGTGCTTCCTTAACTACAGAATCCATGTCTATCAGCTTATTCGCTTCTTCCTGGGTGATTACCTTCCTTGCCTCTCCTATAGTCATTTTCCGTTTCTTCGTCTTCTTCGGCATCATATTCCCGAATAAGTCCTGTATGTTTATTCCCATGTCATCCAGTCCTATCGGTCCCAGCACCTGCATCATTGGCGAATTGTCACTCGTAAGGTCCAGCTCTATCTGCCTCTCATCCAGCTTACCTGCTTTCAATTGATCTTTTAGTTTCTCTCTCGTCTTCTTGTTATTCTCATATTCATCATCGGCATTTGTTGAATTGTCCATATTAATAAGATTTTCACTGCTTTCCTTTATCCCCGATGAAGAGGCTGCTGACTTAGCGCCGTTGCTTTTGCTCTTTACAGGGGGAAGTAATATGTCGAGTATCCTCTCATCTGCGTTCTCTTCTGCTTTCTTTTGCACATACTGCATTTTGTCCGTCTTTACTATGTTTACGGATAGATCCACCAGCTCACGTATCATTGATTCTACGTCCCGTCCTACATAACCTACTTCGGTGAATTTAGACGCCTCCACCTTTACAAATGGCGCGTTTGCAAGCTTGGATAACCTCCTCGCTATCTCCGTCTTACCAACTCCCGTTGGCCCTATCATTATTATATTATTAGGCATTATCTCCTCACGTATTTCACCCTCTACATTCTGCCTTCTCCACCTGTTCCTCAGGGCTATAGCAACTGATTTCTTCGCTGCTTTCTGCCCTATTACATATTTATCCAGTTCTGCAACTATCTGCGACGGTGTCAGCTGTTCCGGTTTCTTTGACATTATTTTGCCGATTTCAGTTTTTGCTTTTGTGATTACTTCATCTACGATGTTTCCCAAAATTATTTAACCTTCCTTGTTATGTTAATTCAATTCTTCTATTGAAATGTGATCGTTTGTGTAAATACATATCTCGGCGGCCTGCTTCAGCGAATCCGTTACGATCTCCTTCGCGCTGAGATCCGTGTACTTCATCAGCATCTTCGCAGCAGAAAGAGCATAGGGACCGCCTGAACCAATCGCGACTATCTTATCATCCGGCTCGATCACGTCGCCCGTTCCCGACAATAAGAATGCCTGCTCATTATTTAATACAGCCAGAAGAGCTTCAAGCCTCCTGAGATATTTATCCGTCCTCCACTCCTTGGCAAGCTCCACTGCTGCCCTGGAGAGATTTCCTTTGTATTGCTCTAGCTTTCCGTCAAACTTCTCAAACAACGTAAATGCGTCCGACGTCGACCCCGCGAATCCGGCCAGTACGCTGTCATTATAAAGCTTCCTGACCTTCTTGGTAGTGTGTTTCATTACCGTATTCCCCATCGTTACCTGACCGTCACTGCCTATCACCGCCTTTCCGTCCTTTATCACACCTACTACTGTAGTAGATCTTATCAGTTTTTCTTTCAATTTAAGTATTTTAATTATTAAATTTTCCTTCTTAGTCTCGCCTTAGGAATGTTCATTGCCTCCCTGTATTTTGCTACCGTTCTCCTTGCTATCTTAAACCCCGCTTTTTCCATTTCCGTAGTTAACTGCTCGTCGGTGTACGGCTTCTTAGAATCTTCCTCGTCTATTATGTCTTTTAACTTTTTCTTTATTTCTTTCGTCGATATATCATCGCCTTCCTCGTTCGTCATAGAGTTACTGAAAAAGTACTTCAGTTCGAATATTCCGAAGTCAGTCTGCACATACTTACCTCTCACAGTCCTGCTCACCGTCGATATGTCCATATGGATGTCATCCGCCACGTCCTTCTCATACATCGGCTTGAGACCCTCACCCATGTTTTCGAAAAAATCATATTGACGTATCAGTATCGAATTCATTACCTTTATCATCGTCTCTCGCCTGCTGTTAATCGCATCTATGTACCACTTCGCTCTGTCAAAGTTATTTTTAATATAATCCTTTGTCTCTCTCGATATACCGTTCTTCCTGTCGCTGATCATCGCCCTGTACTCATTGTTGATCCTAAGCATTGGGAATTTATCGTTATGGAATACCTTATATTCACCGTTTAGCTTCGTCACTATCATGTCCGGGTATATGTAATTCTGTTCTAAATTATCATCATTATATCCCGGCTTTGGATTTAACTTCTGTACCATTTCGAATATCTCGTTAAGCTTCTCCTTGTCGATATTCAGCGCTTTCATTATTCTCTCAAACTTCTTTAGACGCAGGTCCTCAAAATAATCTTTTATCAGCTTCTTAATGCATACCTTCGTTTCTACAGTTGTATCAAGCTCATCTACCTGTACCAATAGGCACTCCTGCAGGTTCCTGCTTCCTATGCCCAGCGGCTCGAATCTTTGTATTGTCTTTATTACACTATCAATCTCCTTTTCAGAGAAAGTCTCACCTTCAAAATCAGTATCCTTTGCAAGATTTCTCAGTTCTTCAACCATCACGTCGTCTTCCAGCCTGCAGTAACCGTCCTCATCCAGGTTTCCAATTATATACTCTCCTATGAATGTCTCTTTATCGCTTAGATTTGATACGTGAAGTTGTGACATTAGGTTATCTTTGAGAGTAACCTGCTCCTTCCACATATTTTCATAGTTGACTTTCTCCTTGTTCTTCTTAAACTCATCCGTCTTATACCCGTCATAATCATCATTGTAATAATCTCCCAGGTCCAGGTCTTCACCCGTCTGGTCTTCTTTCATTTCTTTATCTACCGTCTCAACACCGTCCTCGGATTTGGATGATTCACTCTGTGAGTCCTCCGACGAAGGAGTGTCATCCAACTCTTCACCTTCTTCTAATAATGGATTCTCCTCAAGTTCCTTCTTTATCATCTGCTCTAATGCAATGGCAGGCACCGCCAGTAAGCTCTGCTTCTGTATGATCTGCGGTAAGACCTTCTGTACTTGCTTTTGACTCTGCGTCTGCTTAAGCATTGTCTATGTATTTTTCCTTTAGTTCTTTGTAAAATTTCTTGCCGTACTGCCTCTCTATCCCCGCCCGCACATATTCGAATATCGTTACATCTTCCTTTTCCCCAAGGTCCAGTGCGTCCCTGCATTCGTACATCCTCTCATATCTCAGCGTGTTCCTCTTCTTACCCGAGATCCTTATCGTGAATAGCTGGCACGATATGCGATTTATGAACTTCACTTCCCCTTCCATATATGCCTTCTGTATTGCACACTTTGCTATCCCGTCCTCTATGTATGAAAACACACAGTCATTATCATCCACGTTATTCAGATGATACTCTTTATCGTGATAAACATAATATCCTTCCGTATCTAAAACCTTCTTGTTCCTCGGTGTAAGGTATTTCCTCGCGAAAGGAATCACCTTCTCTACCTCCTCTATCTCTTCTTCTAATATCGGCGCTCCCAGAGTCCCCTCTAACGTACAGCATGCTCCCTTGCATTTCTCTACGTCGCAGGCGAACTTCACATTGAACACCCTGTCATCTATTATATATTCATCTAAGCTCAGCTTCATATCATACCTTTATAAAATTCTTTCCCGGTATCTGCTTAACTAGCCCCTTCAGCTCAAGCGACAGCAGATTCACCAAACAGTCCGACACCGGCAAACCTGTATTCATATTTATCGAATCTATGTTCATCGGCTGGTAATCCAGATTAGTGTATATCGCCCTCTCTGAATTCGTCAACCCCTCTATCACTTCCTTATTCCTCTCTTCATTCGGCTGTCTGAGCAGCGGCGCGATCTTGTATTCCAGCTCAACCAGTATATCCTCCAGCTTCGTTACCATCTTAGCGTAACCCTTCTTTATCAGCTCGTTCGTGCCCATCGACTTGTTCGAATTAATGTATCCCGGCACCGCGAATACCTCCCTGTTCTGGTCCAGCGCAAGGTGTGCCGTTATCAGTGAACCGCCTTTCATTGCCGATTCCACCACCAGCGTCCCGATGCTGATACCGCTGATTATTCTGTTGCGTCTCGGGAAGTTCACCTTGTCCGGTATCGCTCCGAAATCCTGCTCCGATATTACAGCTCCCTTCTCCACTATCTCGTCATACAGCTTCTTATTCTCCGGCGGGTATATCACGTCTATACCTGAACCCAGAACCGCGTAAGTAACGTTACCGTTCTTCAAAGAGCTGTGGTGAGCGACTGAATCTATTCCGCTCGCCATTCCGCTTATGACAGGTATTTTCATTTGAGATAGTCCATCTACCAGCCTGGCACAAACTATCTTCCCGTATTCGCTCGGAACTCTCGTACCCACCACGCTGATGGAATACTTATCCATCTCCGTCAGGTTACCTTTGTAAAATAAAAGAACAGGCGCGTCGAATATCATCCTTAGGTTCTGTGGGTATTCGTCATCAGTTATGGAGATCATCTTCGTTCCGGTCTCTTCACATTTCGCCTCCAGCTTTTCGAAGTCCTCCTCGTATTCCTGCATCCGCTCTGTCGCTCTTAGAATGTCCCCGGCGATTATCCGCTCTATTCCGTCTATCTTGCTCAGCTCTGATTGGGAAAGCCCGAATATCTCACACGGATCCTCGAATACCGATAACAGCTTCTTTATCCGCACGTCACCCAGGTTCTTCACCCGTGTAAGGAAATATATGTGCTTGAGGTTTTCCCTGCTCACCTTACTCCTTTTATTCAGCTTATAATGTAAATAATGTTATTATTACAATAAATGAAAAAACGGCACCATATTTGCATTCATTTCCCCCTAAATATAATAAAATTATCAATTAAAAGTAAATTTTTCTCGATAATTGTCGTTCCCGCGTAGGCGGGAACCTAGACCACGATTTCCGTACGACGTGTGATTTTATTTCGGACTCAAATCTTCTTACGATATGAATAATAAACCCAACAAAAAAACTCCGCCATCAGCGGAGCCACTTTACAAACTTTATAAACTTGATAAACTTTACAAACTCGAAACCTACCTCTTCAGCTTCGGATCAAACGCATCCCGTATCCCGTCACCCAGCAAATTCA
>CALGOI010000100.1 GCA_937959065.1 uncultured Ignavibacteriota bacterium
ATTATTGTGCTTAAAAGGTCTGCCAAGGAATGTCTATTATTTTATAACTTCTTCTACGATAGGTTCACCAAACAGCGTTGCGGAGTTAACTTTGTTTATCTTTACCTGTACCAGGTCACCTATTTCATACTTTTTCTTACTCACCAGCTCACCGCTCTCGTTTACGAAGCTTGATTCTTTGGGAATGATCACGGATTTGTTACAGTCGGTTCTGCCCATATACTGCTCATCGGATTTCCTGCTGAGTGATTCCACCAGAACTTCCATCTCTTTTCCAATCAGCTCACTGTGTATCTCGTAAGTTATCTTCCTCTGAAGGTCTATTATCTCTTCTAACCTCCTCTTCTTCGTCTCATCACTTATATCGTCGGGCATTCTGTAAGCCTTGGTGTTCTCTCTTCTGGAGTAAGTGAATGTATATGCGCTGTCATACCTTACTTCTCTTATTACATCGAGAGTCATTTTATGCTCTTCCTCAGTCTCACTAGGGAAACTCGATATAATATCCGTCGACAATCCAATCCCCGGCATCATATCCCGGGCTTTTTTCATCACCTTCATATAATGTTCGACCGAGTACAACCTGTTCATCTTCTGAAGCACTCTGTCTGAACCTGACTGGATCGGAAGGTGAATATACTTGCAAATATTGTTATACTCTGCCATCGTCTCGAGCAGTTTATCGGAACAGTCATAAGGATGAGATGTCGTATACCTTATGCGCATTTCAGGGAGCTCCTTAGCACAGGCAGCAAGCAGATCAGCGAAATCAAAATCATCATACTTGTATGAATTCACATTCTGTCCAAGAAGCCAGACATCTTTCACACCTTCATCCCATAACCTCTTCGCTTCTTCTAATATGTTCTTATGGTTCCTGCTTCTCTCACGTCCGCGTGTAAATGGCACTACACAGAATGTACAAAACTTATCACACCCCCTCATTATCGATAACCATGCCGTTATTCCTTCCTTCCTGACAGGAACAATGTCATCATATGTTTCCACCCTTGATAGTTGAACTGCGATTCCCTTCTCTCCGTGGATCATCGCGTTATCTATCAAAGACGGTACTTTCCTGTATTCGTCCGGTCCGACTATGATATCGACAATTTTTAACTCATCGATCAGCTTCTTCCTCAATCTCTCTGCCATGCATCCCAGGACACCTACAACGAGATTGGGATTTTGCTTCTTATACGCCTGGAGCTGTCCGAGACGTGTATAGACCCTTGTTTCGGCATTCTCCCTGATACTGCATGTATTAAGAAGGATTACATCAGAGTTATCGATATCACCCGATTCGTTATATCCGTAATCGCTTAAAATACTGAGCACGATCTCCGAGTCGGAATAATTCATTTGGCAGCCGTAGGTTTCGATGTAGACCTTCTTGTCATTGGAATTTTTGTTGAAACTCTGCTTGACCGGCTGTTCGGGTTGGTTATTTATTATGAGATGATCTAACTTCACTATTCGATACCGTAAATTTTTACATCTCGTACGGTCAGATTATAATATTGACCCGTACAGATAGAGGCGAACAACAACATCCTGAAATGTACATCCGTCATTTTGTCAGGAGCATTTACTACTATCATCTTATTACCATTGATAACAAGACCTTCCAGCTCAACTAAATTTACTGCACCGTTATCAATATAATACATTATTACATTTGACCTATCACCGTCAGTCATCCCGGTAAATTCAATTCTTAACCTGCTGTAAGCAGTCATATCCAGAGTATCCAGGAAAAAATTCCTTACAAGATAGGACGAACAGGTACCATTTAAACTGTCCAGCAATCCCGGTTTTTCATATAAAAGATCACCGCCGGTTAAACCGGAATTGTTTTCGCCTCCGGTAATCGTGTCGCTCTCACTGCAGCCGATAAACATACCTGACAAAACTATCCCCCATACGATCAATAGTTTCTTAAGCATTTTTCTTTTCTTTTATTAAATGTGCTCTTACCACATCGGCAATTCCCTTGTCGTCGATTTTCAACTCTTCGTGTAATTCCTCCGGTTTACCGTGATCAATAAATTTATCCGGTATTCCGTGTAATACAATATCATTCTTGTAATTATGCTGAATTGCAAATTCCGATACCGCGCTTCCGAATCCGCCCATGATAACATTGTCTTCAACTGTCAGTACCTTATCGAACCTGCTGAATACGTCCATTAACATTTCTATATCCAGCGGTTTTACAAATCTCATGTTTATCACTTCCGCTTCGATACCATCCCGGCTCAGAAATTCCGCTGCCTGCATAGAATTATTAACCATGTTTCCTATCGCGAGTATTGCTACATCCTTTCCTTCTCTTACTCTTTCCGATTTTCCTATCGGCAGCTGCTCATACTCAGTGATCTCCACTCCTAACGCATTACCTCTCGGGTAACGGATGGCAATCGGCCCGCGTTTGTACATTGTCGCGGTATATAACATCTTCCTGAGCTCATCTTCATCCTTAGGCGCCATAACAACCATCCCCGGTATCATTCTCAGATAACTAAGATCAAATGTACCGTGATGAGTCGGACCGTCCGCGCCAACAAGACCTGCTCTATCGAGAACAAACACTACCGGCAGCTTCTGTATTGCTACATCATGAATTATCTGGTCGAATGCTCTTTGAAGGAATGTCGAGTATATAGCGCAAACCGGTGTATAGCCTTCCGTTGCAAGTCCTGCCGCGAATGTCACAGCATGCTGCTCCGCTATACCAACGTCATAATACCTGTCCGGTACTTCTTTCTGCAGCGCATTAAGGCCCGTTCCGCTTGGCATTGCTGCCGTTATACCGATTATTTTATCGTCTTTCTTTGCAAGATCAACCAATGCATCACCGAATATCTTAGTATAGCTAATACCTGAAGACTTCTTCAGCACCTTTCCTGTCTCTTTATCAAAGGGAGTAAGTGCGTGGATCTTCTCGGGATGAGCATCCGCGTATGATGGTCCTTTACCTTTCTCTGTTACCACATGTAAAAGAATTGGTCCGGACATTTTATGTATTTCATCGAGTACCTTAACCAGGTTCACCACGTTATGCCCGTTGATTGGTCCAAAATACCTGAAGCCCATCGCTTCGAACAACATTCCCGGTGTAATCACACCTTTTATGCTTCCTTCAATTCTTGAAGCGGCTCTTCTTAACCTGTCGCTGGTCTTCTTCTCTAAGCTTCCCGTCAGTTCCCATACGTAATTCCTGAACTTGTTATACGCTTCATTCGTCAAAAACTCGTTAAAGTAATTCTGCACCGACCAGTTATTCGGTGCTATTGACATTTTATTATCATTCAGTACAACCGTAATATCTTTTTTGAGAAGTCCAATGTTATTCATCGCTTCATACGGCATACCGCCTGTCATAGCCCCGTCACCTATAACAGCCACTACTTTGTAATTTCTCTTCTGGTAATCCCGTGCAGCAGCAATACCAAGCGCAGCGGAAACTGAAGTCGAAGCGTGCCCTGCTCCGAATACATCATACTCGCTTTCGGTCCTCTTTAGAAATCCGCTTATACCTTCTTTCTGACGGATGGTTTGGAGTGCTTCTTTCCTTCCTGTCAATATCTTATGAATGTAACCCTGGTGACCAACATCCCATATAAGCTTGTCATCAGGTGTGTTATATATATAATGCAAAGCAAGTGTCAGTTCGACTACACCAAGTGACGCGCCAAGATGACCGCCAATCTTTGAAATAGTATCGATAAGATACTCCCTCAGTTCATCCGATAATTCACGGAGATCCATCAGGTTCAGTTTCTTCAGATCCCTTGGATATTCAATATCTTTTAAAAATTTGGTCTTACTAATGTCATAATGGTTTGTGGTCATCGTCATTGGTTAGGTTAAGAATTGGATTCTTCTTTTATTTTCTCGATTTTTAACTCAGTCTCGTTGAGTTTCGTCCGGCAAAACTTTAAAAGCTCGAGCCCCTCCTGGTAATAATTCATTACATTATCGAGAGTTGTCTCGTCGATTTCGTTCTCCAGCTTGCTTAGTATTTCTTCAAGTCTTTTAAATGAATTTTCGAATGTCGGTTCCCCGCTTTTCTGCTTTGCCAATTATTTATAAATGAAAATTAATTTATTTTTGCTTCTTTATTTCCGTCGAAGAATTTTAGATTTACATTGTCCCCGGCTTTGAGTTTCGCTGACCTGGTAACTATGCCGTCCTCATTCTCGACCATCACATATCCGCGTCTTAGAGAGGTATCAGGATTAACATTCGCAAGTATCTTGTCTATGTAGTTTAAACTGTTATTTAAACTATAAAATTTCTCATGAATGGACTTTTCTATAACCTTATCAATATCATCGAGCCTGTATTTATACTCACTTAAAATATCAACAGGGCGGTTAAAAGCATAGCTTCCCGCCAGTGAGTCTAAATCCTCCCTTAAGTTATTGATTTTATCCTCTATTGCGCAATTAATATAATACTCAAATTGTTTTATTCTTTCAAGTAATTCCCTTTTATCGGGAAAAATGAGTTCCGCGGCCGCTGATGGCGTTGGAGCTCTCAAATCTGCTGTAAAATCAGCAATTGTGAAATCGACTTCGTGACCAATCGCGCTGACTATCGGAATCTGTGATTGAAAAATCGCTCTCGCAACGATTTCTTCGTTAAATGCCCATAGATCTTCGAGTGAGCCTCCGCCTCTCGCCAGAACCAGCACATCAAGATCCAGATCCATTATATGGGCCAGATTAATTGCTTTTACGATAGTTCTTGGTGAAGTCATTCCCTGTACTGTCACTGGGAATAAGTAAATCTCTGCCATTGGATAACGCTTCGATGCTACATTACAAAAATCCTTTATCACCGCTCCGGTCTCTGATGTTATAATCCCAACTCTCTGCGGATATTCCGGCAGTTCTTTCTTATGCTCTTCATCGAACAATCCTTCTTCGTGAAGACGCGTTTTTAATCTCTCGAATGCTAACTGTAATTCACCAACACCGGCTGTCTCAATGTCGAAAACATCTATCTGGTAAGTACCCCTTCCTTCAAACACAGTCACTCTGCCTTTAAGCAGCACCTTCATTCCGTCTTCAGGTGTGAATTGCAGGTCCACATTTCTGGAATTCCACATAACACAAGATATCTGCGCTCTCTCGTCCTTAATGCTGAAATAGTAATGCCCTGATGAAGTATGTATCTTGAAATTTGATATTTCTCCAAGCAAATAAACGAAAGGAAAGTTACTTTCGACAAGCATTTTCAGCTCTCT
The DNA here is from genome assembly GCA_937959065.1 of uncultured Ignavibacteriota bacterium. Classification (GTDB taxonomy): domain Bacteria; phylum Bacteroidota; class Ignavibacteria; order Tepidaquicellales; family Tepidaquicellaceae; genus JAEYVS01. The sequence continues at coordinate 5,255 of CALGOI010000100.1, forward strand.
GCTGAGTTCGGAAACACTTATGGGGTTATTCAAGTATAAATCTAACTTTAAATTCAGGCATCAAAAAGTTAAATTACGCATTATATTTACTAAATTTAAGTCAAATACACTGAAAATGATGACAAAACAAGTAAAAATCAAACTATGGGTCATACTTGTGATGGGGATAGTAACTCTGACGATGTATTCGTGCAGCAGTGACAATATTATAACACAAATATTTTCAAATGAGGTTACGGCTAAAGACCGGCTCGACTCAGCAAATGCTCAGGCTAAGCTTGAGTATGGTGATTCGACCGACCTGGTACTGATCTATGGCAAGAATGTAAAAGCAAACGGTACAACCGATATTACTGCTCTTACAATTCTTACTAGCGGCAGTCTTGATTCGATCGGTACGTGGATCTACACTTACAAATCACCGGGCACCAGTTCATTCCGGTTATACGCTCCAGATCCCGTTCCCGGTCAAATGGATTGCATTAACCTGACACAATTCTTTAATCCGCTCGACCTGTTAAGCTTGATCGCTGATACATCCGCGGCTAATATAATCGAAGGCGCGCTGCAGCTGATCATAAACAGTAACATAAAAATTACGACTCCACCAGGAGTTTTGATCGACAGCGATGTCGCGTTGAATTACGCTAATACTGAATCACAGATTATTAAATTCGATGCTAACTTTAATCCA
>CALGOI010000101.1 GCA_937959065.1 uncultured Ignavibacteriota bacterium
GCCCAGTCGATAGCATTTTTTAATCCGCCCGGAATGCCGTGATTATATTCCGGAGTTACAATTAAATAACCGTCTGCTTCTTCTAGCTTAGTCTTAAATTCAGAAACATTTTCCGGCAGTCCCTGTTCTGCTTCCAGATCACCGTCGAAAATTGGAAATACGTACTCCTTTAGATCGAGAACTTCAACCTCGTTTCCGGTTTCTTCTATGCCTTCTTTTATATAACGAAGAGCCATACGATTGTATGACCCTTTTCTTAAACTTCCCGGTATTGCCGCTATTTTCATATAAACTTATTTCAGTAAGTTAACACCGATTGTGAACTGGAGTCCGCCGAGATTTTTGATCGGTCTGTTTTCAAGACTCATAACTTCTTTCCCGATTACCGGCAGATAGTGGTAACTTATATTGAAACTGTATGCAAGGTTTTCATTCTGATTAAAATCCATTCCAACTCCAACATAACCGCCCATTGCATATGATGTAGTGAAATATCCTAATGCAGCAAAATAACTCTTGCTGTATGGATTCATTAATACCATCGTTGGAGTTATTCCTGCAGAAACCGTAGGTCTTATACTTCCATCGATTTCATCTCTGAATAAAGAATGCTTAAGACCTAGTGTGAATGGAACCATAAATACCCTGTTCACTTTATCGGGAGTAAAGCTGTTTCCATAAAGATCATATTCCGTAAATTCCCTGTCATCACTCACACTGGAAAAGCTTAAACCCACAAATAGGTCTGTATTTTCCCAGGCATTAAAGTAATATTGTGATGAACCGCCGAATCCTTTTTCACCATATAGTATATTTATACCCCACTGAGGTATTCCGGTTTTATCGCTGTATGAAGATGAATATCCGTAAGGATCGTCTCCGCTTTGTGCATCTTTATCGAACGCAAATGAGTTAATTGAAAATAAAGTTACAAATAGTACTATCCCCGCCATTTTGACCAAATTTCTTCCTGCTGCCATATCCAAATTGATTTTGTTTATTGTAAAATCTAACTTTATTAGGTAACTTAATGTACTTAATGTACAAAATTTTCAACACAATTTGACTGAAAAAAGGTTCATTAAAATAAAAAAAATTGTGGAGATGCGCCAAAAATCCCTAACCTTGGTGCTTGAAAACATTCATGACCCGCATAATGCCGCTGCTATTTTTCGTACTGCCGATGCTGTGGGCATTGACAAGATTTATTTGGTGTATAATATTAACGAATTCCCAAAGATTGGAAGGATTACATCTGGCAGCGCGGTTAAATGGATAGAAAGAGTAATGTACAATAATGTCACAGATTGTTTTAATGACCTGAAAAATGACGGATATAAGATTTATAGTACTCATATGGTTGAGGGTAAGGATAATTTGTCTCTTTATGACCTCAATATGACCGGAAAAACAGCGATTGTGATGGGTAACGAGAAAGA
>CALGOI010000102.1 GCA_937959065.1 uncultured Ignavibacteriota bacterium
ATTCAAAGGGAATATCTTCTTTAACACACCGGTAAAATTCATCCTCAAGTTCTTTAGCATCTTCGGGGTGTACTTTAGATAAAAAGAAATCCATATCTACAAAACATTCCTCTCTATCCTCACCCAGCATTTTAAATAAATTTGAGCTCCAATAAACTTTACCTGTTTGGAAATTATTATCCCACCATCCATCACTTACAGTATCGAGGACAAAATTAAATCTTTGTAACTTGTAAATATCAAAATCCATAGACAAAATTTGAACTTCAATATGCAAGTAATTTAAGAAAGTTTCAACAACCGGAAACAAAAAGGGGGTGAGGCATTTTAGGGACAGAGAAAATAGACATACTACGGCATCATCTTAGTTAGTCAGGTCTCTTTTCAAAGAGCAACCCTCTAAAATTTTCTCCGTTATTATAATACAAATAAATTATTTGTTAATCAAAGTATTTAATGAACACATAGTTACCGGCTACTTTGCGAGCAGTAACGTTGTTATTTTTTTCTTTTCATATTCTAGATGATGTAGAATGGAATGCCGATCAGTACAAGCAATAATCCGATACCAGCATCGCGCGGATTCTGAATTATGGTTACGATGACAAGTGTTATGCAAAATAGAACAAACAAGCCCGGTATCCATGGGTAACCCCAGACTTTATAAGGGCGGTGAGCATCTTTCATTTTTTTACGGAGGACGAATACACCAAACGCGCCGGCTCCGTAGAAAATAAATGACGCGAAGATAAGCATATCTGTCAGCTGGTCGAATGTTCCCGAGAGCACCAGCAAGCATGACCAAACTCCCTGAATGATGAGAGAGCGGTATGGCGTTTTGAATTTCGGATGTGAGTCTGCCGCTGATTTGAAGAATAATTTATCGCGTGCCATGGCGAAGTAAATACGCGACGAAGCAAGGATCGAGCCGTTAGTAGTACCGAAAGTAGAAACCATAATCAGAATGGAAATGAAGAACGCGCCGCCATTCCCCATGAACTTACGCATAATTTCCACACCTATGATACTATTTGGGACATTAGCAATCTTCATAATCTCCTCGACGGGCATCACATAGAGGAAAACGAAATTAGTAAGCATATAGATAATTATCACAGCGCTTACCCCCCCGAAAAGGGCAATCGGGATATTACGCTTGGCGTCTTTCACTTCACCTCCAAGGTAACCGATATTATTCCAGCCATCATACGCCCAGAACGCTCCAAGCATAGCAGCGAACATAGCCCCGAAAAGTCCGAGGGAAGTACCGTAGTTAGCGTTGGGATTTTCAAGAAGCGGTGCAATATTCTCCGTACTGCCGTTACTGAGCAATAACCCCAAAACGATAATTGTAAGTATACCAATTACTTTAAGTACAGTGAAAGTATTATTAATATATCCACCAAAAACAACACCGAGATAATTCGCGGTAGTGAGAAAAATAATGGTAAGAATAGTAAGGGCTTTTACGCCGAAATTATCCAGAGGATAGAACAATCCAAATATGGAGATACTCGAGAGATCCTGACTTAAAGTTGGAAGCTGCACGATAGCGTTAACAGACTCCGCGAAAACATAACCTATCGAAGCAATAGACGCAGACTGGATAACAGAGAAACAGGACCAGCCGTAAAGGAAGGCGAACGGCTTACCGTACATTTCCTTGAAATATACATACTGCCCTCCGGGCTCGGCTATGAGACCTGCAACTTCAGCATTTGTAGCGGCTCCCATCAGGGTAATAAATCCTGCAAAAAGCCAGCAAATCAAAAGTAGTCCGCCCGATTCGAGTTCGACTGCCATAGGCGCAGTCTTTTTGAAGATACCTGAACCTATCATAGAGCTCATTACAACGAGGAAGGCAGTCCACAAGCCCAGCTTACGAAGCAGTCCGTGCTTATGAATCTCGTCGTCGAGAATCGCTTTTGACATACAGTATTGTATTTATTTGAAAAATACTTCTGCTGTTTTGTAAATATTCAGATCGACCGTCTTCAATTTGCTAATAGCCTCTTTGATAGTAATATCATCGATCGAGCTGCCTTTGAGGGCAGCCATTCTTCCGAATTTACCCTCCTGCACCATTCTCATTGAATACACACCGAACCTTGTCCCGAGCATCCTGTCGAATGCTGACGGCATCCCTCCTCTCTGCACATACCCAAGGATAGTTGCCCGGGATTCAAAACCGCTGAGCTTTTCGAGTTCTTCAGCAAGATAATTTGCGACGCCGCCGAGGCGTTTCCTGCCAAAATCATCGTATTTATCATCGGTATGGTATTTCTCTTTTAATTCATCCATAATATATTCAGCACCTTCAGCAATAACAATAATGGAGAAAAGTTTCCCTCTCTCTGCCCTGCTTTTTACCACATCAAGAATATCGTCTATTGTAATCTTCTTTTCGGGAATAACAATAGCATCAGCACCTCCGGCAATACCTGAATAAAGAGCAATCCAACCCGCGTGCCTTCCCATGACTTCAAGAATCATAATCCTGTGGTGAGATTCAGCGGTAGTATGCAGGCGGTCGACAGCTTCAGTAGCAATGTTTACTGCCGTATCAAAACCAAACGTGTAATCAGTCCCGTAGATGTCGTTATCGATGGTTTTTGGAACGCCAACAACATTAAGGCCGGCTTCATACGCCATCTGTGCAATATGCATAGATCCTTCACCGCCAATGCAAATCACAGCGTCGAGGGGAGACTCTTCCATTTTATCGAGTAGCAGCTGTTTGCCGTTCTCCTGTTCAAACGGGCTGTACCTTGACGAACCGATTATCGTTCCGCCGCGGTTTATTATTCCGCTTACGTCTTTAAGAGTAAGTTCTTTGTAATTTCCGTCTATGATACCCTTCCACCCGGCATAAATACCGTATGGTTTAAATCCAATAGTTAGCGCTTTTCTAACAGCTGCTCTAATCACAGCATTTAATCCCGGGCAGTCACCGCCGCTTGTTAAAATCCCTACATTCATATAAAAAATTAATTACAAAGTTGAAATCTCTATATTTCCAAGAGATTTATTATAATACTTCATATACCTGAGTTTTTCCTCAAGTGCATAAATAACAGCCTGAGAGAAATTAATGCCTTCCATCTTTTGAGCGCTACCAAGACCGCCCGGACTGAAAACGTTTATCTCCATCATTTTATCTCCAACAATATCCAATCCGACCAGGAACATACCATCTTCAATTAATTTTGGTCTTACCATCTCAGCGAGTTCTAATATCTTTGAATTCACTTTCACCGGAAAAATTTTTCCGCCGGCACTGACATTACTTCGTAGATCACCATTTGTTTGAATTCTTCTAAAAGCAGCATATTTTCCTTTGTAAAAAAGCGGTTTTCCATTCATTAAGAACAATCTAATATCACCTTGTTCAGATGCTTTAGGGAGATATTGCTGTGCCACAACATATCCATCCCTGCATATGGCTTCAATCATTTGGTTAATATTGGAAAGATCATTCTTTTTTACAAGAAAAACATTTTGCCCTCCGGAGCCCTGTAAAGGTTTGAGAACAATCCTGCCGCCTTCCTCTTTAAAAAATCTTTTAATTTCTTTTTCGTCCCTTGAAATAATAGTACGTGGTCTAACGGCCTGGGGGAAAGTTTGAAAATAAGTTTTATTAAAAGCCTTTGCAAGCCCGTTAGGATAATTAAGCACTATTACACCTTTTTTAACCAGTAATTTTCCGAAATTCACACCAGCAAACTGCGCCCAGGGCCTGCTAGAGTCATCCGCCGGATCATTTCGCAGCATAAGAATATCCAGGTCATCTAATTTAATTTTAATTCTTTTGGAATTTTTAGCTCTAATTGTTTTTACAAGTGAAATTGGTGTTGCAGAAGCTTTTTTTGTAGCACTGAAAGCATTTGCATAAATAAAATTATCTGCGTATGAAAAGTCACCAACACTAATCAAAAAAACCTTATGCCCCATGTGAACTGCAGTAACAGCAAGTCTAATTGTCGTATAACCGGGTTGCTCGGTTTCAACATTATTTACAACAAATCCTATTTTCATTGTTAATATTAAATTTAAATTTTCTTAGATTTTTCAGCATAACTGACAAGCGAAAAAGATTTTTTCAGTTTGTTAAGATTTATTAAAACGTTATCCCTCTTATAAAAAGAAGGTTTAAGAGGGGCGTGCTTCAAAATTCCTCTCATTTGAAGTTCAGAAATAATTGGAATATGAGCAGATGAGATCTTGCCAACATATAGAGGATCGAGATCACCACCGTTTTTTATATACTTAAGAATTTCCATAAAACCTCTAAGATAAATAATATCTTTCGTTAAGCCTCCTCCTCGAAAAATACGCATTACAATTGTAAACGCCATTGACTTTGTAAAACCATAATCTTTAACAAGAATATTAAATGTATCTACAAAAGAAGCACCGTCTATCATAAATTCAGCCGCTTTCACCCTTGCCGCGAGCATTCTCAGGCGTGAATTGCTAAGTCCATCAACAAGGAACTCAGCAAGAACAGCCAGACCCTCCTGAAGCTCGTCATAACCGGCGAAACCAGTATAAAGAAGAGAGAAAGGCTGTGCATGGCCGTTAAAGTATGTTAACAAATGAGTACCAACTTCATGCTGTAACAGCGCATCGACCCTATATTCAGGCACTTTAAAATCCTTTCCAATGTAAAGTTTATTTTGACTCACCATAAGCCCGGAATACATATCTTCATTGATTTCGACTAGTCCTAAAAAATTTTTGTATGTCTGCCTGTATGTAGTAACTTCCTCCAAAGCAATCTGTTTAAATCCTGCGGCATTTACATACTTTTTACTTCCCCTACCGGAATGTACCGGAGTAACAGACAATAATCTGGAGGCCAGACGGCTTAGCCGGGGTTCTACATTTCCGAATAACTGAAGGCTACCGTAATGAAACCAGTGTGAGTCCAGATGGTCAAGCATTGAAATCTGGATATCGAGCTCTTCCCTTTTATCAAAAAATATCTGGACAAGAGCAGGATCTTCAATCTCTTCCAAAGGTATATTCCAAAGTAACTTTTTAAAATCAGTGGGATCAAAAGGCAGGGGCCTATAATAAAAGACGGGGTCTTTTCCATATTTTGTACGTTGGAATTGCCTAAACGCTTGCGCTTCGTTAATCGGCGTAACTAACTTAAGAAAATTAAAATGGCTGCAAAGATTTGCAAATTCTTTGTCGATATCAATAACCTTCTGTGAAAGAAAACTTTTTCCGAGTTCGTGATAGTGAACAACCTCCTGAGTTGTCAGCTTGTCAGTAAATTCGAAAAATGCTTTTTGGAGTGAATAAGACATTTGCTCAGATAATCTTCGTTTGATAACCGGGTAAGGTTTACCGGTTTGGGTATTAATATAAACTGAATTAAGTTCAATACCGATTAAGTGACAATTAAGATTATCTTTCTCCTTTTCATCGAGTACAGGCATAAGTTTTGGAGGAGAAACGTTTTTTGTGTAAACGATCTCGGATTTTGAGTGCTGCTTCAAAATTGAAATTTCATCCAGCCTCTCTTTGAGCACATTTAATGTACTTTTAATATTGCTTTTAGCATAATCCTGATCATCTATAATAATTCTAAATTCAGGTCTTATAACACTACTCTCATCTTTGTCTTTATCAAATTCTCTAACCCAGATTTCAATTATTAGAAAAGCATTAAACTTTTTGGACAATACCTCGACAATTTTCTTGACAAGTTTAGAGAATCTTTTACCCGGATGCGATTTATGGGAAGCAATAATAAATGAAGGCCCAGTAGTTACAAATCTCTCAGCACCGTCATCTCTTCCACAGCGCCGATAAATACATAAGAATGGTAAGTTTCTATCAATATGGATTCTCCCCCATCCAGGCAATGGACGCCTGACCAGTTTATTTTTTTGCAACCTGGTACATACATCGTTTATGTAATTATCAGATATGTAAAAGCTATTTTTTTTCATGCCGCAATACCGCTATTTTTTAATTCTTCCATAACACCAATTCGTGTAGCGAAGAATGCTTTTTTTAACATTGCGATGTCATCCAGGTAAGGCAATCCGGTCCATTCATCCATGAAAAACTTTTTCACTTCAATAGCAAGCACACAAGCAGTTAAAGGAAAATTCTGAGCAACCCATTGTGAAAAATAACCTCCTTTAAACCTAATATTTTCTCTTACGTCAAGATTTCTACCGTTATAATCAAAACTTTTCAAATCCAAAATAAACCTATCAATAAGTCTGCTCCAGTAATCTCTGTTAATATTACCGGTACCAATATTAATATCCGGATTCAACTCTTTCGGTAACTCGGGGGCGTTGGGTCCGTTTCTCCGGTAATTATAAGAGTGGAAATCATAGATGAAAATTTTCCCCCATTGGCGTATCAATCCGGTAAAGAGGGTATATACTTCTGAATAAAAAGAATCATAATAATGGAGGGCTCGTTCGAGAATATCATCCGGAATAGGATTTTTATATAAATCCAGCCCCCACGCATCTTCAGGTCC
>CALGOI010000103.1 GCA_937959065.1 uncultured Ignavibacteriota bacterium
CGGTGAAGCTTAAAGATAAAAATACAACGGGGATCGTTCTGGAGATATCGGGTAATAATGTACAGAAAAACGCAAACGGACTGACACTAAAAACAAAACTCAGTGACCTGGAAAAGGTAAGCAAGAAGGAAGTCAAGGAGACCTACGCTTATGTACCAAGGGACATAGCGATGGATGGGGTGGATACATCGATCGATCTGAGGGGAATGTATGCTCACGAGATTGAGAACCAGCTCGAGAAATTTCTTTCAGATGCTTACGCCGGCGGATTGAAAGAGGTAAGCATTATTCACGGTAAGGGAAGCGGAAAGCTAAGAACAGAGGTGACAAGGCTGATAAAGTCAAATAAGATGGTTAAGTCATCGAGGTTTGGCGGCAGGAATGAAGGTGATATGGGAGTAACAATAGTGGAGTTGTAGATTGCGGGATTTCGTCACTAAAATAAAGGTGTAGAAATATTATATTTCAGATATGACAGGGCATGAAAAAATACTGGTTGTAGATGATGAGCAAAGTATCATAGATACACTCAAGCTTATATTGAATCACGATAAATATGAGGTTGACGGGTGTCTGGACGGGAATACCGCATTAAAGAAAGTACAGGAAGAACCTTATGACCTGATTTTGCTCGATATCAAAATGCCGCGAATGGACGGGATGGAAGTTCTCGACAAGCTAATGGAAATGAATCCGGATACGGTAGTAATAATGATATCCGGACACGGGAATATTGAGACAGCAGTCGAAGCAACCAAGAAGGGAGCGTATAACTTCCTCCAGAAACCACTTCCGGACCTGCAGGAGCTGAAGATCATTATACGTAATGCGATTGAATATAAGAAATCCAGGGATGAGCTTAATAAGCTTAGACAGGAACTGCTGGAGTCAAGTACGATACTTGGAAGCAGCAAAGGCATAGAAGAAGTTATCGAGCTTATAAATAAATTTGCCGATCTGAACTCGAATATACTTATAACAGGAGAGAGCGGAACGGGTAAGAAACTTGTAGCGAAGCAGATACATTTACTTTCATCCAGAGAGAAGGAACCATTCATTAATATCAGCTGTGCTTCTCTGACTGATGATAATATCGACGGCGAATTATTCGGGAAGACGCAGAACGGACATGTAACATCGATAGGGAAGCTGGAAGAAGGAAACGGCGGAACGATATTCTTTGATGAGATAACTCACCTGTCGCTGGATTCACAATCCAAGATATTAAAGGTGATTGAAGAGAATAAATTTTCGAGACCCGGATATGAGAAGGAAGTGGAATTGAACGCACGCTATATTTTCTCAACCAATAAAGACCTTTTAACCGAAATAGAGGAGCAGAGATTCAGGGATGAT
>CALGOI010000104.1 GCA_937959065.1 uncultured Ignavibacteriota bacterium
AAGTTTGATGACCCGACTGATGCAATTCCAGTATATTGGTTTAATGATCCGGTTAAAGAAGCCGCTTTCGATGATGCAAAAGCTAATACTTCATTGACATTGCCTCAGGGTGACATCATTGTTAAATACTGGACTCAAGAGGGAGCAGGAATGAGTAAGAAATAATCCTGTAAAATTTTTTAAACAATTATTATGAAGAATATCAGAATTTCTTTATCAATCATTACTTTATTTCTCGTCACATCCATAATCATTGGGTGCGGATCAAAGAAGAGAACTATTACGGATACTCAGCCTGTATCTGTTAAACAATTCGATACTCCTCCCGGGGCTGATCCAGATGTTTCAGCTGAAATGGGCGGAGACGGATTTACAGGTGAAGGGTGGGAAACTTATACCGATTATAACATTATGGGTGACCCTGAAGCAGTAAAAGGCGGTTACCTGACAATGTCAATTCCGGATTTTCCTTCAACATTGAGAAATATCGGTAAGGATGAAAATTCTTACTTCAATAGAATGGCTGAGAAAATGGTATTCGAATCTCTTCTTGGTCTTGACCCTGTAAATGAAAAATATACACCCAGACTAGCAACTCACTGGCAGATATCAGATGATAAGAAGCAATTCAAATTCAGAATCGATCCTGATGCCAGATGGGCTGATGGAAAACCTGTTGTAGCTGAAGACGTTGTAGCAACGTGGAAACTTCTTGTCGACCCGGGTATTCTTTCACCTTATTCAAATATTCTTTACGGTTCTTATGAAGAACCAATTGCAGAAAGCAAATACATTGTTTCTGTAAAGACAAAAGAGCTCAACTGGAGGCAGTTTCTTTATTTTGCCGGTATGTCTATTTTCCCTGCACATATAATAGGTGGTTTAACAGGTGAGCAATTCCTGGAAAAATTCCAATTCGAACCTATAAACGGCTCCGGTTCTTATATAATTGATAAGGAAAACATAAAGAAAGGGCAATCCATAACTCTCAGAAGGAGGAGCGATTACTGGGCTGCTGAGAAGAGATTTAATACAGGGCTTAATAATTTTGACGTTATCCGTTTTGATGTAAATTCCGACGACGCTCTTGAATTTGAGAAGTTTAAAAAAGGTGATATTGACGTAATCGCTGTATCGAAAGCACAAAGATGGGAAGAGCAGTTCAATTTCCCGGATTACGACAGAGGACTTGTTTTAAAAAGAAAAGTTTATAACGAAAAACCATCCGGTGTGGCAGGTATCTGCTTTAATATGAGAAAGCCATTCTTCAGCGATATAAGAATGAGGCAGGCATTCGCGATGCTCTATAACAGGGAATTATTTAATCAAAAGCTCTTCTTTAATTCATATGAAATGATTTACTCTTATTATCCGGGAAGTATCTATGAAAATCCAAACAACCCCAAAATAAAATTTGACCTAAATGGCGCAATTGCCCTTCTGGAAGAAATGGGATGGACTGAAAAAAATGCACAGGGTTACAGGGTAAAAGACGGTAAACAGCTAGAAGTTGAGCTGGTTTTTGGAAGCCCTTCTCAGGAAAGGTACCTTACAATTTACCAGGAAGATTGCAAGAAAGCCGGAATTAAACTTAACCTAAGACAGGTTGACGGTACCACTGCATTCCAGCTTGGGAATGAAAGAAATTTTGATATGATCACTATTGCATGGGGAGGATTGAGAGTACCAAACCCGGAAAGCTCTCTGAAGTCGAATACAGCTGACGAACCTAATACGACTAATTGGCCCGGTATTAAAGATCCTGAAATCGACAGACTGTGTGATGAGTATAACCTTGCTTTCGATAGAGATGAACGCGTAAGACTAATTCAGGAAATAGATCTAATTGCAACTCGACAATATGGATACGCTTTTGCATGGTACGCGCCTTATACAAGGCTTGCCTTCCATAATAAGTTCGGTTATCCTAAATATGTACTTCCCAGAACTGAAGGGAATCTTGATTCCGATCAGTTTGCTATCCCTATCCTTTGGTATGCCGATCCTGAAAAGCTCGAGAAATTCAATCAGGCAAGACAGGATAAGAATATTACTATGGATAAGGGAATTGAAGATGTGAAGTACTGGACAAAAGTAAAGGAAAAAGAAGTTTCCGGTACTACTATTGCAATTACTCCGGAGGAAGTTCCGGATATGGATAACTAAACTGCATTAAAAGAAAAATTTAATTTTATGACCGGCTATTTTATTAGAAGATTCCTTCTTATAATACCCACTTTTTTGGGTATCACGTTAATTACATTCATTATTCTCCAGATGGTTCCGGGCGGTCCGCTTGAAATGGAGCTTATGAAACTAAGAGGGATGAGCCAGACGGGCGGCGATCTTGGGTCAACAGGAACTACAAACCAGACCGTTACGATCCCTGAGTCCGCACTCGAAGAAATGAAAAAGTTTTATGGGTTTGATGAGCCAAATTATCTTATCCGTTACGGAAAATGGCTTGGTAACCTTGCCCAGCTAAACCTTGGGCGCTCTTATGTTTATGCCGAACCCGTATGGGATGTTATTATATCACGTTTTCCCGTCTCTATATACTTCGGTCTTATTGGATTCCTTTTGACTTATCTCGTTTCAGTCCCGCTTGGTGTAATTAAAGCCGTTAAAAACGGCTCTCCATTTGATTTTACCTCGTCAGTTATTGTATTTGCAGGATACGCTATGCCGGGATTTGCATTTGGAGGTCTTATGCTTATATTATTTGGGGGTGGTAGTTTCTGGGACGTGTTCCCTCTTGGCGGATTTCACTCTACTGACTGGGAATATCTTTCATTCTTTGAAAAGGTAACTGACCTGCTGCATCACACGGCATTACCGGTAATCTCATATATGCTTGGAAGCTTCGCAACACTTACTATCCTAACAAAGAACTCCGTTATTGAGAATTTAAGCCAGGACTATGTAAAGACAGCTTTCGCAAAAGGTCTATCAGAAAAAAGAGTGATCTTTCAGCATGCATTGAGAAATTCGTTAATTCCTATTGCAACAGGTCTGGGACACGCAATCTCTCTTGTACTTGCCGGCAGCTTCCTTATAGAAAAAGTTTTCAATATTGACGGAATGGGACTGCTTGGGTATCAATCCATAATACAGCGTGATTACCCCGTTGTGATGGGAATACTGGTTATATCGAGCCTCCTGCTCTTAATAGGAAATATTATTTCCGATATGCTTTACGCGATCATCGATCCGCGTATAAGGTTTAAATAAAAATAAATTATTCTAACTATACTTTATGGTAGACGATCCGGAAAATAATAACTCCGACGAGTTTAAACCACACGATAAAAT
>CALGOI010000105.1 GCA_937959065.1 uncultured Ignavibacteriota bacterium
AAGAAAGCGATGGTTGTTATGATGTCCATAAATACTCCGAATATTTGAAGCTCTCTCCTTAATCAAGTTTGACTACGCTGATCTTCCACTGCCCGTTGCCATTTATCTTCAAATAGTATGATCCTCCTACTGGTTGAAATGCTTTACCACTACTTGTCTTTCCTGAAGAATTAGTTATTAGGTCAACATAATCACCATTAGCCTTATACAGTGTTATGCTGAAATGACGATTATTATGATAGGTCCACTGTATTTCCCAGTTATTTGGAACTGAGAACGGTCTTGTGACTAAGTTGCTATCGCTCTCAAAAATTTTTACAACCGTTTCAGTAGTTATTTCTGATACTGCAGAAGATCTAATCTTAGACTCTTCTATAGGCCGAGATAGAAACCCGATTTTATTAAACTCATAAAAGTACACATATATACCCAAGACGATAATAAAAACTATAATCAACCATTCCTTAAGACCTGGAGTTTTATTTCTCGGTCCGGTTTGTTTGGCGTCTGTCATTAATAAGTAATCTCTCCTTTAAATAAATGCTCTCTAATCAACCTCCACGATCTTTACTTCCCAATTGCCGCCACCTTCGATTTCCAAATAGTAAGAGCCGCCTTTGGGTTGATAAGAAGAACCGTTAACGGGATTCATATTATTGACTAATAGCCCTTTGTATTCTCCGTCCGCAGTACGGAGTTTAATAGCAAACATGTCTCTTTCTCCTACCGAGTTCCATTGAATCTCCCATTTGTCAGATACATCAAAGGGCCTGGTTGTGAGTGGTCCGGAACCGCTGAATTCTTTAATAACCGTGTCAGCAACGGCTCCTGCAGTCAGAAGAGCAAATATAAATAGTCCGGTAATTAATATTTTTAAGCGCATAATTAACCCTCCTAATTAAGACCCAATTTTGTCATCGTCTTCATTCAGCCACCATACCACTCTTCCGACGACCAGATGCTCGTCAATTTCGTCATGACCGAGATAATAATCTTTGATGCTGGGGTTGTAGGCATGGACTTTAACCCCCTTATGCTCAACATGCAGCTCCTTCACCGTGAACCCCTCGTGCGGGAGGTATAGCACATACATCTTTCCGGTTACTATGGCCTTGTCTTTGAAATTACAGCCAATTATGGCTTTATCGCGGACCTTGTCGTGCATGGAGTCGCCACGAACCCGGAAACAGTCCCTGGTCTTATTCTTGAAAATTCCACTGACTTTGAGCTTCATGAACGGCTGGTTATTTTCAGGATCAAAATCCTGCATATTGTAGTCAATAGTATTACCGGCTCCTATCGTCGCCCATATATTGAGCTCATACTCGCCGGAATAGTCATTTGCATAAGCTTCGGGCCTTTCTCTAAAGTTGTCAGTTGAGTGTGGTTTTGTGTCGAACATCTTGCCATCACCGGTTCTTAGCCACAATTCATTACACTCCAATTTTTCAGCTATGGTTTTATAGAAATTTATATGTGGTTTATTCTTGTCATTTTCCCAGGCCCATACCGTATTTTCCGATTTCCCAATCTTGTCAGCGCATTCTGCTTGAGTTAAACCCCGATATTCCCTTAACTTTTTCATCCTTTCGGCAAATGTACTCATGGTATAGTCATATTATTTTCGATAACTCACGAAAATCCCTTGACATAATCACGATGTCGTGGTTTAATATAGGTATCAACACATACATGTTAGTTACGATTCTACAAAATTCAAGGTGATTATGCAACAGATAACGGAGTACAGAGACAATTACAAGCCAGTCGCCCGGAAGTTAAGGAGCGATGGCAGAACACAGGCAGGTCTATGGCGCAAGGCGCTCTCCGAAGGGAAAGACTGGAGCTCGTCGCTTTTTAACAACGTATGTAACGGCTGGAGTGAGAACGCCGAAATCGAAGCATGGCTCGAGAAAGAGGGTCTGGGAGAGGAAGTACGAGAGGCCCGTAGGCTTTCCGAGCAAGCACTAAAGGCCCGTGAGGCCGAGCAAAAGAAGCTTGCCGAGGAGGCCGCCAATGTGTGACAGCCCCAAACTGAAATGTGGCTGCGAGCCGGGATACGTCCAGTGTCCGGATGCAGAGGCGCTCATGGAAGCCATTCACGACGTTAAGAAAAAGGAAGCCAACGAGCTCAACTACAGCAGTTACGAGGTATTGAAAAAAGAGCTCGGGAAGCATTTCAGAGAGAATGAGGTACGGGATGGGGTTTGAGAATCTCGAAATTCTGAGCACGAAAGCGCTTGAGGCGCGGTTAGCTAAGGAAAGCGGCGTAAACATACCGTCATTTAGCTATAACGCACTTAAATCGCTGTCTCAGCAGGACTTGCCGTTCGTACTCAGGATACCTCTTACGGACGGCTCCAAAAAGCCGAAGGTCCTCTGGGTCTGGCAGTGGTTCAAGATCTGGGAGCTGCAGGCGAACGAGGAAATCGAGACGGAAGTAAGACAAACAGCAAAGGATATAGGCAAATACCTGAAAGCCCTTTTTGATAAGGGCGAGATATCGCCAGGGGCTGCTAAGTATGTAGTTCAGCTCTCGAAACAGCCTGTCGGAAGGCCGAGAGAGTACAACAAAAAAACGCCGCTAGAAATAGTTGGAGGAGACGTCAGATGAGCGTATACAGATGCCCGGGATGCTTCCGGGATTTTGATTTGGATGTTGACGGAGATCTGTTTCATACGGCGCATGTCAATCAGGATACGGAAGAGTACTGTGAGGACTGTGTCGAGGAAATGGAATTCTGCGAGGACTGCGGGATGTACGTCGGCGAGGATAACTGGGCCAAGCACTTTGAGACGAAATGCGTGAGGGCATTGGAGTCGAAAGCTGACTATGAAGCCGATATGTGGCATGAGGAAAGGAGGGACAGACAGCTATGATCGTAACCAATGAAAGCAATCTCCATAATGGAATATTCAATGCGATTAACAAATGGATGGGCCGGAGTAGAAACCCGGATCCGGACTATTACCGCGTGACCGAGCTGGTAAGACCGGTACAGCAGGTCCTTTTGCAGCGCAGACATAATGACGAAATAACCGTGGACGCTATGGACATGCTTAATGCGTTTAGAGGCTCTGCAGTTCATGAACTCCTTTCCAAGTATGACGCGATGAATGCTCTACAGGAGGAATTCCTGGACGTAGAGATAGGCGGACATCGAGTAAAGGGAATTCCGGATTATTACGATGGGAATGACTTTACTCTTGTCGATTTTAAAAACTGCCGTGTCTGGAAATACGTTTACCAGGATTTTTCTGATTGGGAGGAGCAGACAAATATCTATGATTACATGCTGTTCGTATATGGCTTTAAAGTTAAGAAGCTGTATGTGGCCGCTATGTTCGACGACTGGAGTCCGACCAGGGCGAAGGCGAGTAAAGATTACCCTCAGCACAGAGCAGTAGTTATACCGCTTAAAAAGTGGTCCCGAAAAAAACAACGCCAGACGATTCTTAAAAAGATCGAGAGGCTCGAGGCCGCTAAACACCTTAAAGACGAGGATCTGCCACCATGCTCATACGACGATATGTGGGAGAAGCCCACGGTATACGCCGTTATGAAACAGGAAAGAAAGACATCGATAAAAAACTACGAGAACGACGAGGAAGGGGCTCAGAGGCACGTAAACGAGCTCACAGATACCAAGAAGGGGACTTTCTACGTAGAGATGCGCCCGGGAGAAAGGACCAGGTGCGAGCACTACTGTTCCGCTTCCGAGTTCTGCTATCAGTTCAAAATGCACAAGCTGAGTCAGGAAGAGCAAGAGGAGGTGGCATAAATGAGATCAACAGTACTTAAATACGGCACGTATGCGGTTTTGGTATTCGTTTTCATGTACATGAGCTGGCACATGGGCAGACACTTCGAGAAGCTGCAGTACGAGGGGGTCGAGAGTACGGCGTGCGAGCTTC
>CALGOI010000106.1 GCA_937959065.1 uncultured Ignavibacteriota bacterium
GAAAGTAAAAAAAATAATCAGACGAGGTCACGTGACATCGCGTACATTTAATATGAAAGAACTTTCACAAATAGAAAAAGACGCGGTAAAGGATCTGTTATTCAGGATTGCTGATGATGATCTGATACTGGGGCACCGTAATTCCGAATGGACGGGTATCGGTCCGATACTCGAGGAGGACATCGCATTTTCATCGATGGCGCAGGATAAGCTGGGCTACGCGCAGGCATATTATACGATACTTAATGAAATGGGTGAAGCCGATCCGGATACGCTGGCTTTTAACAGGTCGGGAACAGGTGAAGTAAACGAGAAATTATATAAGTGCTGTCATTTCACAGAGTATCCTATCGGGGAATATGATTTTAGCCTGATGAGGCATTTTTTGTTTGACTATGCTGAGGCGATACGAATGGAGATGCTGATGCATTCGACATTCGAGCCGCTGGCAAACCTGGCGAAGAAATTCCGCGGCGAGATACGGTACCATATAATGCATGCCCATACGTGGATAAAACAACTTGGGCACGGCAGCGAAGAATCACGCGCACGAATGCAGTCAGCTCTGAATGAATGCATGCCGCTTGCGCTGGGAATATTCGAGCAGTCTGAGTATGAAGACACACTTATCGAGGGAGGAATCTTCCCGGGTGAGGATAAGTTAAAGGAAGTGTGGCTTGAACAGATAACTCCTGTAATAGCTGAATCGGCGCTGGAAATGCCCGACGTGAATACTATCGAAGTGTCTAACGGCGGCAGGAAGGGTTTTCATACGGAGTATCTAAAGCCTCTGCTGGAGGAAATGACGGAAGTTTACCGGATCGACCCGGAAGCGGAGTGGTAGTCACGCGAAGCGTGACTAGTTGTATTTGTTTAGACCCTGAAACGAGTTCAGGGTGACAATTGTTTAGAATAGCATGATCACGAAA
The DNA here is from genome assembly GCA_937959065.1 of uncultured Ignavibacteriota bacterium. Taxonomy (GTDB): domain Bacteria; phylum Bacteroidota; class Ignavibacteria; order Tepidaquicellales; family Tepidaquicellaceae; genus JAEYVS01. The sequence continues at coordinate 930 of CALGOI010000106.1, forward strand.
GAGGAAATATTGACAGCACTGCATGATGTGAAGGACCCGGAAATACCTAAGCTTTCCGTAGTGGACCTGGGCGTGATAACCAACGTCGAAATCCCATCCGATAACACAGTACTGGTCACAATGACGCCTACATTCGCGGGGTGTCCGGCGCTTACTGTAATGAAAGAAGACATTAAGAACCGCCTGGAAGAAATGCCGGAGATAGATTCGGCTGAGGTGAAAGTCTCCTTCGATACGAAGTGGTCGTCAGATATGATCAGTGAAGAAGGAAGGAAGATACTCAAAGAGTCGGGATTTGCTCCGCCGCATGTGCTGGGAAATGAGCTTGTACAGATAGATATATTAAAAGATGCCGAGTGTCCTTTATGCGGCAGTAAGGACACGGAGCTGCGTAACTCCTTCGGGCCTACACTCTGCCGCGCCATCCATTATTGTAACAGCTGCAGGCAGGCATTCGAGCAGTTCAAGCCGGTGTGATCACTCTACTTTTAATCTTACCCTGTATACTTTGCTGTCGCTGTCCGGTGCCTCCACACGTACCAGGAATAGCTCACCGTTATAATTCTTTATCATATTCAGGTTCGTCCATAAATGGTCGTCCCATTTTTGCCATACCTTCTCTACAGGGGATTGATCGCCTTTGCTGTTTTCCAGACGGAATAGTTCCGTCTCCGCTCCTTTCAGAGGTCCGTCGGGAACTACGTACTTGAGATCTATTAAGAAGTTGCCTCCGTCCGTTGTATCCTTTTTGAAATCCATCTTTTTCGTCTTGTTCACAGTAATTAGATTTCCATTATCGTTTATCTCTTCACCCTGTTCGTATGTCTTGATGTTAGATATGACAAAGTATAGAATCACTATTACTACGATTATATCAAACGCGAAGAAAGCGATGAGAGCTTTGCTGTTGAATTTCATAGCTTCTTGTTACAGTTGTTGAGAAAGCATTTCGAGCATGTACTCAATTTCTTCGTCGTCGAGTGACGGGTCGAATTCGTGTTTATGCACATTGCCGGCTTTATCGGTTATGGAGAAATGCGATGAGTCGTCTATAGTTCCGTCGTAAGAGACGAATGCGCCTTTGGGTATAAAGAATTGCCGGTTGTATTTTTCGAAGAGTTCTGCGTGTTCCATAAGTTTAGTTAAAGTGCATTCCCAATCCAGGGCATGGTAATGAAATATATAACGTTGTTTATATGAACCCACCCCCAGCCCCTCTCTACGAGTCGAGTCGTTGACCGTCGGAGGGGAGAAAAAAGCCCATGATTTCGTTCCCAAACAGGAGTTTGGGAACGAGTATATTAAACAGATGTCAAAATCTAAATTTGAACATCGATATGTTCTCTGATTTGTTTACTCTACTATTTCATCTTTCCGTAATTTGACAGGCGGGCTCTCGGATTTTTTGCGGAGGCGCATATTGAGAAATTCCACAAAGAGTGAGAAAGCCATAGCAAAGTAAACGTATCCTTTTGGTACTTCAATATGGAATCCTTCAACGAACAGCAGCAGACCAATCATTAACAGGAACGACAGGGCAAGCATTTTAATCGTCGGATGTTTATGAATAAAGTCGCTAACCTTCTTAGCAAAGATTATCATAACCACAAGTGACAAAAGAACTGCAATAACCATTATCGATATATGCTTAACCAAACCAACCGCGGTGATTATAGAATCGAAAGAGAAGACCATGTCCAGAAGTATTATCTGAACGATGGCACTCCCAAAAGTATCTATCTTTTTCTTCTTGCCATTCTTTTCATCTTCTGCTCCCTCCAGTTTCGCGTGAATTTCGAGAGTGCTTTTGGTAAGCAGAAACAGACCTCCGCCTATAAGAATAAGGTCACGGCCTGAGACGGGATGATCGAAAACTGTAAAAAGCGGAAAAACTAGGTTAGCAATCCAGGCGATAGCAAAAAGCAGAGCAATCCGAAAAACAACAGCCAGAACAAGCCCCAGAACCCGGGCTTTATCCTGGACAGAGGGATCCAGGCGTCCCGTAATAATTGAAATGAAGATGATATTGTCAATACCCAGCACGATCTCCATAAACGTGAGGGTAGCGAGACTAATATAAGTCTCCGGCATACTAAATAGTTCTATGAATCCCATATATGTGCGGCAGGGTTAAGCCGAAAGCTAAGTGCTGAGAGCTTATGCAGCTGCCTCTTCTTTTTCTTTTTTATATTGGTCAATTATTTTAACTTCTATCTCTTTCGGTACATCTTCATAATGAGAGAACTTTCGTTTATATGTTCCCCTGCCCTGAGTAAGCGATCTTAATGTAGAAGAATAGCCATTCATTTCAGACAGCGGTATCTGGGCTTTAAGTTTTTGCAGATGTCCTTCGGCTTCCATACCCTGTATTCTTCCGCGCCGGGATGATACATCACCTGATACGGCTCCCATGAATTCTTCAGGGAAAACAACTTCAACGTCATAGATAGGTTCCATAATAACAGGAGAAGCCTGTTCGAATCCTTTTCTGAACGCCATCGAGCCGGCAATCTTGAATGAATTTTCATCAGAGTCAACGTTATGGAATGAGCCGTCGAATAAAGTCACTCTAACGTCTATAACGGGACTACCGACAACAACGCCGTTCTTCAGCACTTCCTGTATGCCTTTTTCAACAGCGGGAACGAACCTGCCGGGGATAACACCGCCGACGATCTTATCGATAAATTCGAAGCCGGAACCTCTTTCTATAGGTTCGATCTTTATATGCACGTGCCCAAACTGACCGCGTCCGCCGGATTGCTTCTTATGCTTATACTCGACGTCATTAACGGCAGAGCGAATCGTCTCACGATACGGAATTTTAGGAGGAGTGATATCTACTTCCAGTTTATACTTTTCATGCATTCGCTTAATAACGGTCTCGAGGTGAGATTCACCCTGCCCGCTGATAACTGTTTCCCGAGTTTCCGGGATGAACGGAGAAACGAAAGTCGGGTCTTCCTCGTGGAACGAGTGAAGAGCCGTCGAAATTTTGTCCTCATCCCCTTTATTCCTGGCGTGGATAGCCAGCGTGATATTCGGATCGGGGAAAATAATTTCCGGTAATACGACCGGGTAGCTTTTTGAGCTGAGTGTATTATTTGTATGAGTATCTTTTAATTTTACAACTGCACCAATATCCCCTGTAATGACTTCAGGCATATCTTTACGGTTCTTGCCGTTCATCGAGAACATTTGCGAGAGGCGTTCTGATTTTCCATTAGCTTCATTTATCATATCCATACCGGGAGTAACTTTACCAGAGTAAACGCGGAAGAAAGACAGCTCACCGATATTCTTCTCAGAGACGGTCTTAAAGACAAAGATTACGGGTTCCCCGTTAGGATCGGGTTTAACTTCGACCAACTGGTCACTGCCGGGTTTATGCCCTTTTTCAGGATGCTTATCGAGCGGTGACTCGGTATAATCTGCGATAAAATCTAGGATAGATCTAACGCCAATATTTTTATCGGCAGCAGCACAGAATACCGGGAAGATCTTTCTTTCCTGCATACCCAGCAGGAGTCCTTTTTCGACATCTTCAGGTGAGAGATTTTCGTCTCCTTCGAAGAATTTTTCCATAAGTTCTTCGTCTTCTTCGGCAATATTTTCAATAAACTTCTGGTGATACTCTTTAGCTTTTGCTTTAAGGTCTTCGGGAATATCCTCAACAGTAACATTACCTGAACCGTCGGTAGAATATTTTAAGAGTTTCATATTCGCGACATCTACGATGGAGTTGAATCCTGAACCGGCATTAACGGGAAACTGCATAACGGCAACACGTGTGCCAAATGCTTCACGCAGCTGGTCTATTACATCTTCAAAATCAATGTTATCGTGGTCGAGTTTATTCACGACGAAGATAATGTTATTCCTGTAGTGTTTTGTATTATGGAATGTGATCTCGGTACCGACTTCCCTTCCCTTGGACGCATCGAGCATAACCAGTGAAGTATCGGACACTCTTAGAGCGGATACAACCTCACCAATGTAATCCATAAATCCGGGAGTATCGATAAGATTGATCTTAATTTTATCTCCGGAAGTTTTCTTCCAGAAGGCGTTCATCACGGCGGAATTGATAGACATTTGTTTTTCTATCTCATCTTCGTGATAATCGCTTGCAGTGTTTCCCTCAGAAACACTTCCCATACGGTTGGTTACACCGGAACAGAAAAGAACTGCCTCGCAAAAGGAAGTCTTTCCGGTTCCGGCATGGCCAATGACAGATACATTTCTGATCTGTTCGCTTTTATAATCAGGCATAATAAAATCTCCTTAAAAAATTAATTAATATTATTTGGATTCTTTGTTTTCTGTTTTGTCATTTTTGTCTACGGTCAATGGAATCGGTTCATTTTTATCGTGTATCTGGAGTTGAAGTATATCGAACGGAATATCTATTCCTTCTTTATCAAACTTCTGTTTGACCTCCCTGATAAGGTCGCTCTTAACATCGAACTGTGAACGCTCAATAACATCATTATCTACCCAAAAGCGTACTTTGATATTTATTGAGCTTGCGCCAAACTCTTCAACCAGTATATCCGGCGGCGGCTCATCGAGAGCATTTTTATTGTCTCTAATCACTTCGCTGATAGCCTGGACAGCCCTGCCAAGGTCTGTAGCATATTCCACTCCTACAATAAATTCGTGTCTTCTTGTGGAAGCACGTGTATAATTTATAAGAGGGTTTTTAATGATCATCGAATTAGGAATAAAGACATGATTGCCATCAAATGTTTTAATAGTTGTCATTCTCATATCGACTTCCTCCACTGTACCCATATAGTCCTGTGAAACGATTACATCACCGATATCGAATGGCCGGTTAAAAGCCAGTATCATACCCGAGAGAAAATTCTCACCAATATCTTTAAAGGCAAAACCGACGATCAAAGCGGAAGCCCCGAGACCGGCAATCAAGCCACTTGCAACTCCTCCAAACCCGAGGATATTCATGGCAACAAATAAACCGATTATAACTATAGTCCAGCGAAGTATCTTACCAAGAAAGACCGGCAAGAGCTGGTCATCCATTCTTTTTAAAAGATTTCTCTTTAAAGACCGTCCAGCATAACCTGCGAGTATAAAAAAAATAATTATAACAAGAATCGCAATAATAATCTGGGGCAATAATTCCAAAAACCTATCCCAGTAACCGGAAATCAGAGTTGTAACGTCTTCATCATTTTTTTCATCCTGTATAAAGGAAAGAATTTTAATAAAAGCGGGGTTAAATAGCATAAATACGAACTTTTGTGTAAAAAATGCAGTTAATTTCGTGTAAAGAAAGAAAATAGCATATTGCACTAAAAATTTAAAGTTCTTTCTATATAATTTTAATCTTTTTATATTAACTACATAAAAATCAGAAAAACTGTTAAAATGAGTAGATTTTTTCCCATAACAACATTCGGGATGGATATCCTTCGCAAAGAAACCAATAAAATACAGGATGTTGACACAGACTTATTAATAACGATAACTAAAATGTTCGATACAATGAGGAATGCGGATGGTATAGGAATGGCAGCACAACAGATAAATCAGACACTTGGACTGACAGTTATCGATCTTTCACAGAATGAGGGATATGAGAAGTCAAAACCGCTCACATTGATAAATCCTATTATAACAGATTCACACGGGAAGGAACTAATGGAGGAAGGATGTCTCAGCATTCCGGGAATAAGATTCGATATTGAAAGGCCTGCAGAGATAGAATTCAAGTTTTACGATGTCGATATGAATGAACACACAATGGAAGCTGATGACTTATTCGCCAGGGTGGTGCAGCATGAGATAGACCATCTGCATGGTAAATTATTTATAGATTACCTGGGTGCCGAGCAGAAGAAGGAAATCAAAGAGCTGTTAAATGACATGCGCAATAAGAAAGTTGAAGCGCATTATCCTCTTTACATACACGCCGAATCGTACTAGTTAAAAGAATACACATATGAGAATAGTTTTCATGGGAACGCCGGAGTTCGCGGTTCCCTCTCTGGACATATTGATATCCAACGGTTATGAAATAGCCGGGGTGGTCACTGTAGCGGACAGAAAGAAGGGACGGGGGCTCAAGGAATCTCACTCCGCAGTGAAGGAGTACGCGCTGGAGAAGGGTTTGAAGGTACTGCAACCCGAGAAGCTGAAGGATGAGGATTTTGTGAGGGAGTTGCAACAGCTGCAGCCGGATATTATAGTCGTGGTCGCATTCCGGATATTGCCGAGAGAGGTATATACTATAGCAAAGTACGGGTCTTTTAACCTTCACGCATCATTGCTGCCGAAATACAGAGGGGCAGCACCAATAAATTGGACTATCATAAATGGTGAGAAGGAGTCAGGCGTAACGACATTCTTTTTGCAGGATAAGGTCGATACGGGTAATGTGATATTACAGAAGAAAGTAAGCATAGATGAGTCAGATACAGCGGGAACACTGCACGACAAACTGATGGAAATCGGCAAGTCAGCGGTATTAGAAACCGTCAAGATAATCGAGGAAGGAGCTGTGGAAGTTATAGAGCAGGATGATTCAGAGTCATCCCCTGCCCCGAAGATATTCAAAGATGACTGCAGGATAGACTGGGGGGAGGATGCCGGGAAGATATATAACTTCGTAAGGGGGCTGTCGCCATACCCGGCGGCGTGGACAATGTTTGACGGTAAGTCGGTGAAGATTTACTTTACACAGAAAACAGATAATGACTCAAATGCAGAGCCGGGTGTATTAGAAATCGACGGCAAGAGTATATTAGTGAATACGGGTAGTGAAAAGCTGGAGATTACAGAGCTTCAGTCGGAAGGAAAGAGACGGATGAAAGCGGAAGATTTTGTGAACGGGCTTAGGGAGACGGAGGGATTGAAATTTGAGTAACTACCAGTTAACCAATCCGTGCATATCGTAATCCCATTCGCGAAGGTCGATGCCGTTTTCAGCCTGTGATTTCAGGTTAAGCACGAATAAAGTCCAGCAAACGTAGCAATTGATGTGTCCTTCCTCGCTCATAGGATTGTCGGGATTTGATTCCTGCGTGAGAGTGAAAAGAGTGCGATCGTCGAGTTCAGATAGTTTTATATCAAACATTGCGGTATCACCGAAAGTGAATTTAATGTAATCACGCCCGTATGCCTCGAGTACCTAGCCTTTCACACCGAAGTCTTTATACAGCCAGTCAAAATCATAAGAATCTCCTTTTTGGATAAGTTCATCGCCTTTACGGGAAGTACCGTCGGGAGAAGTGTAATCTGCTTTACCGATGAACCATTTGGTTATTCCGTCGGCTGTGGCTGCATAGCGGTAGGCTTCATCAAGAGAGATATCGATAAGTACGGAGCGTTCGAATTTCATCTTAGAGAATTTGTGGATATTCATAAATTTTGTTTGTTTCTTATCTTTTTATTTGTAATGTATACACCTGCAATTATCAGAGCCATGCCAACGAAGTGAAGCGGAAAGAGTTGTTCACCGTCGATGACACCCCATATAAGCGCAACGACCGGCATGAGATACGTGACAGTCGAAGCAAAGACGGGACCGGTATTCTGTATGAGGCGGTTGAACAGGAAGAGCGCAAGGGCGGTGCCGGTAATTCCGAGTATGGCAATGTAACCGAAGGCTTCCCATCCGCCGGGATGTTCGGTGGTTAAAGTAATGAAGTCGGTAGTCAAAAGATACACTATGGCGAAAGGTCCGATGAACATCATCGCGCAGGATGTCATAAGGAGTGAGTCGATATCGGACAGCTTTGCTTTTATGAGGTTGATATTAACACCATAGAGAAATGTCGCAAGAACGATCAGAAGGAAGTACAGATTTATATGCCCCAGTCCTCCTGTGTTATTAACCAGGCTCAGGCCTACACAGCCGGTGAAACCCATAAAGATGCCGAGTATTTGCAGCCGTGTTACTTTGACTTTTACCACTGTGATAGCAATAAGCAGAGTAAAGAGCGGTGTAAGTGAGTTAATTATACCTGCAATCGAGCTGCTGACATTTGTCTGGGCGAATGCATAGAGATAAGCCGGAAAGAAGTTACCCGCGAGCCCGGCAATGAGTATTATTTTGCGTTTCCTAGGAGGTATCTTTTTGAAATTATACGCTGCAATACCTGCCATAGCAAGGAAAGCGAACGCAATCCTGATGGATGCAAGCTGCATGGGCGGAAAAACGACAAGACCTTTTTTGATGAGGATGTAGGAACTGCCCCAGATCACTGTAAGGATAATCAGGGTTATCCATGATGAGAGTGTTTGGTTTTGAGGTTTTGGTTCGCCGGACATTTAGTTTTTGTTACAGATTTGTTATTGCCACAGAGACGCAGAGGACGCAGAGAAAATATTTTACAAATTCTAAATTTCTAAAAAATTATTTTGAAACAGATTTCTTCTCACTTTCTTCTTTTTTCCCAGAGTTTTTTGAGGCGTTCTTTGAATTTGGCTTCCCTGCCGGAATCTTTTGGTTCGTAGTAGACGGCATCCTTAAGTTCCTCAGGGAGGTATACCTGGTCTACGAAATTATCGTCAAATTGATGCGCGTATTTATAATCCTTACCGTAATCAAGGTCTTTCATCAGTTTAGTCGGGGCATTACGGAGATACAGAGGTACACCGTACGCGGGTTTATTTTCGACGTCGGCGTTGGCTGCTTTAAGGGCAGAGTAGGAAGCGTTGCTCTTGTCGCAGCTAGCGAGATAAGTAGCAGTCTGCGCCAGAACTAAAGCACCTTCAGGCATCCCGATGTATGTGATTGCGGTAAAGCAGTTAGTAGCCAATGTAAGCGCGTAAGGATCAGCGTTGCCAATGTCCTCGGACGCGAGGATAATCATACGGCGGGCGATGAACTTAGGGTCTTCTCCACCTTTAAGCATGCGTGACATCCAGTAGAGAGCAGCGTCAGGGTCGCTTCCCCGCACGCTTTTTATAAACGCAGAGATAATGTTATAGTGTTCTTCACGGTCTTTATCATATCGGATGTATTTAGCCTGGAAAGCTTCTTTAATCTTGTCAGTAGAGATGATAATTTTTCCATCCGAGTCAGGAGAGGATAATTTCACGGCAAGTTCAAGTCCGTTAAGGAGTTTACGCGCGTCACCACCGGATAGCCCAATAAGGGAGTCCTTATCTTCGATGACAATATCCATTTTGTTCAGGATTGTGTCTTTTGTAAGGGCTTCGTCAATGATATTTGAAAGGTCATCGACGGAGAGCTCCTCGAGCACATACACACGGCAGCGTGAGAGCAGCGGCGAAATCACTTCGAATGAAGGATTCTCTGTCGTTGCACCGATAAGAATTATAATCCCTTTCTCGACACTATGTAAAAGTGAATCCTGCTGTGATTTATTGAAGCGGTGAATCTCATCTATGAAGAGGATGGTTCGTTTACCGGTACGTTCGAGATTGTATTCAGCTTTTTCTATGGCAGAGCGTACGTCTTTAACGCCGGCGCTGACAGCGGAAAGCTGTATGAAATCAGATCTTGCTTCACGGGCTATGATGAGAGCCAGAGTTGTTTTTCCAACACCGGGAGGTCCCCAGAATATCATTGAGACGAGATCGCCTTTATCAAGCATAGTCCGTATGGGTTTGCCTTTGCCGAGGAGATGATTCTGTCCGAAGAAGTCATCGGGAGTTTTAGGGCGCAATCTTTCAGCGAGCGGACGGCTCCCGGGATCTATTCTTTTATTATCAGATTTTTCGTTTCCGAACAAGTCCATCAGAAAAAAGTTCTGTTTATAATGACGTATAATGCGAAAGTTATAAATATAGGAATAAAGCCATAGGATGCAAATTTTTTGAAATCGGTTTTTCCAGTCACAATACACATGGTATATTTAACCAGGGTGTTAGCTGCTGCTGCGATCATAACACCTGTTAAAGCCACCTCCATTTCAATTGTCGAGCCGCCGAGATTAGCCATAGAAATGACAATTGCGTCAACGTCTGTTAAGCCGGAGACGGCACTAACAATATAGATAGCATCCTGTCCGATATATTCTTTAGCGAGTGCAACGAGTAAAAGAATTGTTGTATAAATCGCACCGAATTTCAGCGCTTCCATAAGATTAAGCGGATTTTTTGAAACGACACCGTCACCGGGGGATTTGTTGGTTGCCTTTTTAAGAATGTAAATTCCGATGCCAATACCAATAATACAAACTATAACCATACCTATAACGACCTGGTAAAACAAATCAAGATTAAGCAGATAGAGAAGAAAAGCAATCCGAAGAAACATTATAGATGAAGCAATAATTACAGCTACCGCCTGGTACTCAGGGGAGCCCTTGCCAGTTTTGCTCTGACGGGAGAAATGCCATGTAACGGCTGTGCTGGACAAAAACCCTCCCAGTACACCCGTTAATATAATACTCTTACCAGTGTCAATGAACTTTGACAACAGGTAACCGATGAAATTGAGACCGGTAAGCAATACAATAATAAGCCCAATCTTTCTTGGATTAAGTACACCTTCAGGTCCGTAATCCTCATCGGGCAGAAGAGGAAGCACAAGAGCCGCCATTATTACGAACTGAATAACAGCATGCACATCTTTTTCTTCGAGCTTGCCGATGGCTCTGTGTATGTCAAGTTTAAAAGCTAATGCAACTGTAAGGAATACTCCGATGCCAACCGCAAGTAAAGTATAATCCAGATAAACCAGACCACCAATTAAATATGAAATGATTATGGAAAACTCCGATGTAGTGCCTGTATGACCGAGTTTCGAATTATGATAATAGAATAATCCGACATAAGCCAATACACCGATCAGCATAACAATGAATAACCATTCTGTCATCATTGCTGACAAAAACATCGACAGATATCCAAGGATAGTAATAAGCGGATAGGTACGAATTCCCGCCATTAGATATTCCTTGTTATTTTTTCTCTTAACTTTTTTGTGTGAGTATTCGCGCTCGAGCCCGAGTAAAACACCAATTCCGGCAGCAATTAATAATCCAATTGCAATTTTAGAAGTGTCGTAATCGGTTGGCAGATTAACCTGCAATAATATGAGTAATTCGGCTATCATAACTTAAATTTACTTTAAATATAGCACTTATTACATAGAAATAAGTGTTTTAATTCATTAATTTACAAAATTACCGATAAAATAAGCAAGTAATGGCAAAAGAAACAAATCCGACAAAGGTACGTCTCGAAGAGATCGAGAAAGAGCTTGCCGAGCTAAAATCCAGCCGCGATGAGCTTATAGCCCACTGGAATCTTGAAAAAGACATCATCAAAACCATACGTTAATCCAAGGAGGAAATCGATAAACTTAAGACAGACGCTAAAA
>CALGOI010000107.1 GCA_937959065.1 uncultured Ignavibacteriota bacterium
GTCAGATATGTGGATTATAATTTTAGAGAGACTAAACAGGCGTTAATAAAATTAATAGGAAAGTCCGGTAATAAAGAGCTGATTACATTCCTTAAAGAACTGGATATACGGACGACCGATCCCTCGATAAATAAATCAATTGCGGATGCAATAAAGGATCTGGAAGGATGAAAAAACTGAAAAAACTAAACATTGTTTTACTGGTGCTCATAACAGCTTTCCTCTACTCCTGTACCAAGGACAGCGAAGAGGTGAGCGAAAAGACCGGGGTAGATTCTATCGGGAAAAATTACGGCGGCATCACTGCTGGCGGTTTGGAATTCAAAGTAGAGTATGATAAACCCCGCCAGATATATTCCATCGAGAATAAAGACCTCGATAACGACGGTGACGATGAAATTATTGTATTGAGCGTTGTAAAAGACGAGCCCGGCGACCAGTACATGGACTACTATAATTTCGACCTGATGCAGGTCTTCGCGCTGGATTCAGCCGGTAAGAATTACGTTAAGATATCCACCGACTCCATCGATTACGGTGAGTCTCTCACTTATGAAGATATGCAGAGGAATTTCACTTACCAGATGCTGATTAAGACCAATACAGGCGGCAACGATGTTTACGCTTCAAAAGGAATGTTCGTCTACGACCTTAAGCCGGCTAATAAGCTGGAAATGATCAAATATATCGAATTTGGTAACCCCGAAGTAATGGATCTTAACGGGGACGGGAAAACGGAGATCGTTGTGACCGATTCGTATTGGGGCACAATGCCAAGTGTCGATGTGATATATTATACCAAAGACATTTACCGTCTTGAAAACGGCCAGCTGGTAAGAAAGAATGCTGAGTATAAGGAATTTTACGAAGAGAAGATCGACGCGGCAAAACAGAAGTATGATAATGAAAAGAAAAAGATGCAAAACGGTGAACGCCCCGGGAAATACCCGCTTTATGGTGCGGTTGTAACCATGTTCGTAAATTACATGTCTGAGGAACAAAATGCTCCTATACTTGCTTTCTGGAACAATGAAAAGGATTTCCTGAAAAAGAATTTACCGGAAGACCAGTTCGTGGATCTGCAGAATTTTGTTCTCAGGTTAACACCTTCAGCTATAAACGTACAATAATTGAGCATCAGACTTTCTATAGTTATAGTTACATGGAACAGTGAGGGAGAGATCGTACCGTGCCTCGATTCGATTGCCAAGGAGGGTATGGACGTAGTAGAGGTTATTGTTGTAGATAATGCCTCAAAAGATAATACACGTGAACTCCTGGGTGCTTTTCAAAATGTAACATTAATTCTAAACGGTACCAATCTTGGCTACACAAAAGCCTGCAACCAGGGTATCGAAAGATCCACAGGCGAATACGTTCTTTTACTGAATCCCGACACGATCATATATGATAATGCGCTGGATAATCTCCTCGATTACGTTAATAAGAATGATTTATCCGCCGCCGCGCCGCAGCTTCTTAATGAAGATATGACAATTCAGCATTCGTGCAGGACTCTGCCGGGTTATTGGGATATGTTTTGTGAGATGACATTGCTGTCGGCTATCTTCCCAAAGAGCAGGTTGTTTTCGCGGTGGAAGATGAGGTACTTCGATCATGACAGCGTACGGGAAGTCGAACAGCCAATGGCTGCCGCTTTACTCATCAAAAAAAGTGTTTTGGATGAAGTGGGAATGATGGACGAAAGATATAAGATGTTCTTTAACGATGTGGATCTTTGTAAAAAATTAAAAGATGCCGGGTATAAGATAATGTTTTACCCCGGCGCTAAAATAATTCATTCTAAAGGCCGCAGCATTTATAAAGACAGAAAGAATATGATCAGGGTTTGGAATAAGGATTGTTTGAAGTATTTCAAAAAATATCATTATAATTTTATCCTGTATCCGTTATTATCTTTCGGGATACACTTCACGGGCTTTTTCAGAACATTGTTTGCAAAATCAAATTCTTAATATGAAAGTCGCCATAGCGCAGATCAATACCGTACTTGGAAATTTAGAAAAGAACATCGAAAAACATATAGAATATTGCGACACGGCTATTGCGGAAAAAGCGGATATAATTGTTTTTCCCGAGTTGTCGCTGACAGGATACTCCCTGAAAGATATTAATTACGAAATAGCGCTTAACCCCTTCACATCTGATAAACTCGATACGCTAAAGGAAAAGAGTAAAGATATTTCAATTGTATGCGGACTGGTTGAGCTGGCAGAAAACTCTGCGATATACAATTCCGCCGCTTACATAGAAGACGGTGAAGTGAAATTTACACACAGAAAAGTCTATCCCCCGACTTACGGTATTTTTGAAGAGCTCAGATACTTTGTACCGGGTACTCAATGTAAAGTACATGACACCAAACACGGAAAGATCGGGCTGCTGGTATGCGAAGACCTCTGGCATTTATCATTACCTTTGACACAGGCACTTGGCGGTGCTGAATTCATCATCGGTATAGCGGCTTCACCGACAAAGATGGGTACTGATGTGGATAATTTATTGAAAGATACTACTTCACTGGAAATAGGTGTACTGGAATATATCTTTAATAACGGTGCAACAAAGTATAAATCATTTGATGAAATGATGGATGATATTCATTCGAATTCCGATGACATAGTTAAGCTCAAAAACTACTACGTTAATTCGGACCATCATAAAACT
>CALGOI010000108.1 GCA_937959065.1 uncultured Ignavibacteriota bacterium
CCTGTCCTGCGCGTGCATATATCCCATTGCGAAATACCTGTCATTCTCATTCTCGGAATAGATAAATGGTACTCCGAAGTTATCTTTATATATTTTTACCTCAGCTGTTACGCCTTCGATTGAAACGGTACCTGTTTCCTCATAGAATGACTTCTCGGTGAGGTCTGTGAACAGAACACCCAGCGTGATGATCATCGCAAGTAAAAGTACAAGAAATCCAATTATGGGCTTAAAAATCGGTCTCATATAAAGCAAAATACTTAATATGGAAATTTAAAATGAGGCGGAAATAAAGGAATAAAAGGTTATTTCAGACAAATATTTTAATATTCCGAATGTTTTAATTTGTAGTGTAAATATAGCAAGAAATGATTTGTAGCAGGAATTTCCCACTGATCTAAATAGCTCCAATAAAAAAACCTGCAAAACCTATATGTTTTTTACTATTTTAAATTGATGAATTTTTATTTATAATCATAAATTATCTGGCAAAAAAATATAAACTGTGGAAAACTCAAAACTGATTCCTCTTCTTCAGTCTTTGGACAAAGAAGAATTGAAGCTTTTTGGGAGATTTGTAAAATCAAAAGTTTACAACCCCAATAAAAACCTAATAAAACTTTACGAAGAATTAAAGAAATACTACCCCGAATTCCGAGAACGAAATATAGAGCAGGAAAAAATTTACGGACGGATTTTTCCAGGAAAGCCGTTTCATATTGGAATAATGAGAAATTTGATTTCCGACATGATGCAGCTAGTGAAGGATTTCTTCGTTTATCATGAATTTACAAAAGATTCCTTTCGTCAAAAGTATTATCTTTTAAAAGAATTGAACAGAAAAGACCTTTATAAATTCTTTGAAAAAGAATACTCTTTTGCAGAATCAGGGTACAAGAAGAAAAAGATATTTGATGAAAGACTTGAGTTGGATATGTATGACATATATGGAATTAAAGCCGATTACCTTAAAAAGAATTTACCTTCAGGAAAAACCGGGCAATATTATGAGATGGTTGGCAAGCAAATAGATAAACTGTCCCAGTTCTTTATTGTTACTTACCTGAAGGACAGTTTCAAACTGTTATGCGGAAAAACAAACAGCGAAATAAATACGCCCTTGAAAGATGAAATTCTTTCACATGTAGAAAAAAACAAGAACAAATATTTTGAAAATCCGGTAATCGACATACTCTATCATTTTGTTAAACTGGTAGAGAAAGGAACAGATGATAAGTTATTCGAAACAGTCAAGAAGAAAATCTACGATAATGAGAAGCGTATTCAGAAAGCATACCTAAAGAATTTATTTCAAGAACTTGCTAACTATAGCAGAAGAAGAGAATTATCCGGCGAAACAAAATTTGTGAAGGAGCAATTTGATATAGAAAAGGAAATGCTTGCTTGCGGTTTATATTTTGATAGTGATGGATATTTACCGGTAGATGCATACACCAGCATAACAATTACTGCAAATAATTCAAAAGAATTTGATTGGGCTGAGAAATTTTTATATGAATATAAAGATAAGCTTCGCCGCAAAGAAAGGAATAACGCATATAATTACAACATGGCTTTGAAGTTCTATTCCCAGGGAAGGACGTCAAAAGAACCTGTTCAAAAAATATACTTTTACGAGACTGCCTTAAATCTTTTAACAATGATCAGAGTCGATGATTATTATTATGAAGTTCGCGTTAAAACCTTACAAATACAAATGTATTACGAAATGGACGAAGTGCAGAGAACCATTTTCTTTTTGGATACATTAAAACATTACCTTAAAAAGAATAAGGAGATGCCGAGAGATATAAAAGAGGGATACAAGAGTTTTGCAAATCATGTACATGAGCTAATTAAGTTCAAAGCCGGATCGGCGAAAATTACAACGGATGAATTCAGAAGATCAGTAAATGAAGCCGAACAATTAACTTACAGAAGCTGGCTGATTAGCGAGATTGACCAAATTGAATCCTCCAGGAAAAAGACTAAAGGTCATAAGCCTCCAAAGGAGTAGATTATTATTCCTATTGCTGCAGAGGCAAGGATCAGGTAAAGAGATTGAATTTTTAAAATGAACAGGCATAACAGGGAAGCAATAAACAAAATTACTGAACTAATATCATAAATGGCTTCACCACCTAAAGAGTATGCCGTGGCAAGTATCGCACCTATTGCAGCGGCATTTGCGCCTTTAATAATACTCTTTACATAATAGTTACTGCTGATTTTCTTCATAAACCTTGCAAGCAAGACTACAATAACAAACGTAGGAAGAAATATACAAACAGTGCAGACTACTGCCCCTATAAAACCTTCTGATAAGTAGCCAATAAAAGTTGACGTAATAACCACCGGTCCGGGGGTAATTTGTCCAAATGCGAGTCCGTCAATGAATTCCTTTGCCGTAATGAATCCGTAATTCTGAACGACTTCCTGATTTAAAACCCCGACTATAACAAATCCACTCCCATAAGTTAATGCTCCGACTTTTAAGAATAATAATGCAAGATTCAATAACTGTGAGTTTAACTCAGCAATTACTGATTTGAATATTGCAGAAACAGCAGCAATTGACGAGATCATGATCGTCAGCACAGAAATGCCTATTGATTTAAAATTTCCGATACTGTTTTTAACTAACAGATGATAAATCAACGAAACCACTCCAGCAGAAATAATAGTGTATATAATAGGGAATTTAAAGAAGGCGGTGAGAACAATTGAAATAATAAAAACAAAATACTGAAAGTAGTTTTTCTTAAACACTCTCCCCGCAAGCTGGAGTCCTGAGTATAGTATGATTGCGATTATAACGGGACTAATACCATAAAGGGCTGCTCTCACAAATTCAGTATCAGTAAACTCACTGTAAAAAATTGAGAATGTTAAAACCAATAAAAAGGAAGGTAATACCAACCCGGTACCCCCGGCAATGGCACCAGGTAATCCTGCATTGAAATAGCTAATGTAAAGACATACCTGGAATGCAATAGGACCGGGTGCAATCTGAGAGTATCCGAAGTAATCCTCAAATTCCTTTTCTGTAACTAATTTTTTTCTTTCTACCAGGTCTTTACGCATATTGGCAATTATTGCTAACGGACCGCCAAAACAAGTTGCCCCCAGGTAGAAATAATATTTAAAGATTTCCAGTACTCCCAATTAGATCAGTATTAAATAAAAAAGCATTCTTTGAAATTAAAAGAATGCTTTTGTAAATGAAAGAAATATTTAACTATACTTTTATCTTCTTCCAATATAAAATGAAACGCCTCCATAGAATGTAATTGCACTTATATTCCTGCTGCTTGACAATAGCGGATTCAAACTTGTATCCTCCCCATCCATTAAATAAATCTCTCCTTCAACATTAGCCTCTTTAACTTCTTTCCCAATAAGATTAAATAATTGGAACCGGCTTCCAATGTTGAATCCAACCGGTGAGTTTTCAATTCTATAATTATATCCGATGTTTAAACCTAGTCCAAATCTCACATTCGATTTCATGGTATATGAAATTTCATTGCCGGCTGATTCACCTCCCGGTACATTGTAAGTCAGTGTTTCGTTAGCTCTTCCAAAAATGAAACTCATCATCAGGTCTAATCCAAAGTTAAAGGACGAAAGATTTTTCTTATCGGTATATTGAGCTACCTCAAAACCGAGAGCGGCATAAGGCATTCTTAAAATTACTTCACTGGTACCGGTTGTATCAACAGGTGTATATGTTGACTGACCGCTGAATCCTGTTCCGGGCCATCCCGGTGGTATTTTGCCATCAGGATTATGTGCAACGCCCTCTTTATCACCCGTAAATTGTGAATACCCCAGTGTTAAATAAGGCCTTAACTGAGCCATCTTGTAAGATTGCACTGCAAGTTTTACAGTAAAATCTCCATGGTAGCCGGTAGTTGTACCGTAATTGCTAAAATCCCAAAAACCCGTTGCATCACCTTTTAAATCCATTACTGGAAGTCCATATCCGGCATTTACTTCAATGATAATTGATGGTTTCTTTTTTGTGGTCTTAATTACCTGAGGATATGCTGATTGGCCCAGCAATAACAACATCAGGAGTGTGGATAGGATAAAAGTAGTTTTTTTCATAATACCCCTCATAATTTCTTATAGAAAAATTAATTAAAAAATTTAAGCGTTTTGCTTATTGGATTAATTGCCAGATTAATCTCCCAAGGGGTGAATGTGTGAGTAATATAGAATGGGAATATTAAATAAGCAAGAGAAATCTTAGCGAAAATACTAATAAATGATGGGTAAAGTTAGCATTATTACTAAAAAATGCACTGCTGAATTAAACAACAGTGCATTTCTGTAAACCCTTTAAGTCAAGTAACTATTTAGAATTATTAGTACTACCATTTGTTTTATCATACTCTCCTTTTACATAATATGAGAGGAAACCGGAATCGGGGAATTTTTTGATTCCTTCATCGAGTAACTGTTTTGCCTTTTCCATATCACCATCGTCCTCTCTTTTCAAGAGAGAAAGAACTTTATACCCAACAGCCCAGTCATGTCCCCATTCGGGATATAATTCATTTTGGGGTTTCGTCGTATTAAACAGATTGTCAGATTTATCAAGAAGATCAATTGCCTTACCGGTTCCACCGCCAAAAGCCGCAGGGGTCCAGTAGGCTGCGATGCCATTAACCAGATAGTAACGCGGGTTATTCTCACCATACTCACGGGCTTTAGCATCAATTTGCAGATCAGCATCGATGATATCGTTCATCTTCTGCTGTTCATAGCTCCAGCGGTTAAAATTCAAAAACTTTTTAAGTACATACGCATCGGAAAAGTCGCTTTTCTTTCTTATTACATTGTCGATGGTTTCAAGACCTGATTCTGTGTAAGACTGTAAATTTTTCTTTGCTTCGTCTGTAAGTTCGGACCCGCCCGACATCTCACTGATCGCAATTATATAGTCACATAGAGCGATATAATAATTTACAAGCCATTCTTCCTGCTTGAGCTGGAGTATCCTCTCGAACTGTCCGCGTACTTTCAGAGCTTCACTTTTATCGGTCTTGTTCAATGCCGTCTGAAGGTTAGCCTTTGCATCCAGCATTGCATCTGTAAAATCATCCGCCTTTACATTACCGTGAATAACTATCACCGTAAAAAGTACGATAAAAACTGATAATAATTTTTTAGTCATTTTCCTCTTAAAATTTAAAATTTTTAAAAAGCCATTCCTACTCCAAACCATATAGTTCTCTCGTTTAGTGAGATTACCGGTATTCTTTGGGAGTAATTAAAATTGTAAGTATATGTGTATAAATTGTCTTCATCGAAGACATTATTTAAAGCCACGAAGGCAACCGCGAACCTGTCGAGCAGACTAAAGATGTACTGCAGGTTCATATCAACCCTTTTGTATGTTGGAAACCTGCCGCTATTCTCCACACCGTAAGTCGGTATATACACATCGTTAATTGGATCGTATGTACTGCCGACGACAGGAGTGTAAGGCCGGCCTGTAGAAAGTCTTAGTGTAACACCAGCAGTTAAATCGCGTGTGATATTATATGAGCTTACGATTGCAATGTTATGTGTAATATCATAGTTAGCCGATGTTTCAATCGAATTTTCATTTTGCTGCCTTTTGGAATCAGTATATGAGTAAGATATCCAGCCTGTATATTTTCCATCCCAGAATCTTCCCTTTAGAAATACATCTACACCTTTAGCAAATCCCTCCCCGACGTTCTCATATCTGAAGGGGATTGGTATAC
>CALGOI010000109.1 GCA_937959065.1 uncultured Ignavibacteriota bacterium
ATCTCCCTGGGTGATAAGTCCTTCAGTCCCTCCGTATTCGTTTGTCACGATCACAATATGGGTTTTATTCTTTTTGAATATATCGAGCATATGCAGCACCGGAGTTTCTTCTGGTGTTTTTACAATCGGCATCAAATTCTTCTTAAGGTCCAACCTGTCATCTAAAGCAATGTCCTTTAAAACTTCTTTTGAATTAACGAAACCTATTACATTGTCAAAATTTCCATCGATAACCGGATATCTCGAGTATGGATTTTTCTGTATTACATTTACTATTTTATCTTCAGTATCTTTTATATTCAGGAATACAATCTCCTGACGGATCTTCATAATTGAAGAAACCTCGAGGTCTCCTGCTTTAAATACCCGCTCGATTATATCTTTCTCCATTTCGTCTATGACACCGCTTTTTGTGCCTTCATCTACAAGTATTCTGATCTCCTCTGCTGAGACAGCAGATTTAGTAGACGGTTTAAAGTTTAAAATCTTTAAAACTATCTCGGTAGATATACTGAGTACCCATATAAAAGGTTTGGTTGCAACTGAGATAAAGCTCATCGGTTTTGCAGATATTAAGGCTAAGCCTTCGGGATTATTTATTGCCAAACGTTTGGGTACAAGCTCTCCGATAACCAGCGAGAGGTAAGTAATTATAATGACGACCAAAAGAAATCCCAGTGTTTCACTGTAAGGCACCAAAAAATCTATGTTATTTAATAGTGCGGTGAGTTTGACTGATATAGTAGCCCCTCCAAACGCTCCCGCAAAGATTCCTATTAGAGTAATACCGATCTGTACTGTGGAAAGAAAAGTATTGGGAGACTTGGAGAGTTTTAATGCTGTAACAGCTCTTTTGCTTCCTCCCAATGCGAGTTTTTTCAATCTTGACTTAGATGAAGAAACCATAGCTATTTCCGAGCCTGCAAAAACACCATTTAAAACGATAAGTAACAAAATGATTATAACTTCAAACAAAATATTATCCAATGGACTCCTCTTTTATTTTATCGTTAAAGATACCAAATTTCTGATTTAAATATTTAAAATCTGATTTGTAACTTACATTTTATCAAAAGAAATGAATTACAAAGAATACGCGGCAAGTTTAGCAAATGATAACCCACCTGAAGGACTGAATGACCTGCTTACTTCACTCTGGCATGAGAGAAAGGGTAACTGGGACCGGTCGCACGACTTAGCTCAGGCTATAGGCGGAAAGGATGCAGCGTGGATACATGCATACCTGCACCGCAAGGAGGGTGACATAGGAAACGCAGGGTACTGGTATTCAATGGCAGGCAGGATTATGCCCGAAAGCAAAACCTTTGAAGAGGAATGGAAAGAAATTGTAATGGAGTTTTTAGATGCTGCTGATTAAAACCAAAGTAATGAAAAGCCCTATACACGGGTATGGGCTGTTCGCAGATGAGTTCATCCCCAAAGGAACGGGAGTATGGAAGTTCACTCCGGGCTTCGATCTTGAACTCGACGAGAGACAGTTTAACAAGCTTCCGGAGAAGAACCGGAAATTTATAGAACACTACGGGTACCTGGACCACAGGATAGGGAAATACATAATGGCAGCTGATAATGCCTGCTTTATAAATCATT
Source organism: uncultured Ignavibacteriota bacterium (assembly GCA_937959065.1). GTDB lineage: Bacteria > Bacteroidota > Ignavibacteria > Tepidaquicellales > Tepidaquicellaceae > JAEYVS01. The sequence goes on from CALGOI010000109.1 coordinate 1,612, forward strand.
CAGCAGAGCCAAATATCACATCGGATGCTTCAATAGACAGATACGGAATAGATGTGGCAACAAAGGACATCTTGGTAGGTGAAGAAATAACAATAGATTATACCACCATAGAAAGGTGAATCCCGCGAAACCTCACACCATGATAAGTAGTTTAATACTCAAATACTTTTTATGAAGAGATTCTTATACATATTACTATTAACACTTTTTACAACCGATACATTTGCGCAGGATAAAGCGGCGGACACGACAAGGATATTATTCATAGGTAACAGTTACACGTTTATGAATGACCTGCCGGGTACATTTGCAAAGCTGTCCGAATCCGGCGGACATCCGGTTAAAGCAGATATCAGCGCGATTGCAAATAACACACTTTCGAAACACTCGAAGAATAAGAATACAACCGATAAAATAAAGAACGGTAAATGGGATTACATTGTGTTGCAGGAGCACAGTCTTGGTACGGTGATAGATACGTTTAGAACAAAATATACATACCCGGCGGTGGAGTATCTCGATTCATTGATCAAGACAAAAAAGGCGAAGACACTCCTTTATATGACATGGGGAAGAAAGAAGGGCGGCATTCAGATACTGGACTCTCTTAGTA
>CALGOI010000110.1 GCA_937959065.1 uncultured Ignavibacteriota bacterium
CCACCCAGCCGGTATTTTCATCCAGGAAATAGCAGTCGACGATCTTTGGATATGAAGGTGCTCCTACAGGCGCGCCGGGGAGCGATCTCCATCTCAGCTCTTGCCCACTGAGAATGCCGGTGGATAATAAAAACAACATACATATACCAACACTAATTCTACTTTTTGAAGTAAACATTTATATTACTCAAGTAAATTTTTAAATTCTTTTTCGTCTATAACCTTTATACCAAGGTCTTTTGCCTTGTCCAGTTTGCTTCCCGCGTCAGAACCCGCCAAAACGTAATCAGTTTTTTTACTTACGGATGAAGATACTTTTCCGCCGGCATCCTCGATAAGTTTTTTAGCTTCGTCACGCTTGTATTCTTCTAGTTTACCTGTTAATACTAAAGTCTTTCCTGTAAAATTCTCGTTAAGTTTCAATGGATCTTTCTTCTCGGATTCCAGGAGGAGCCCTGCTTTTTCCAGCCTTGTTACAAGCTTTTTATTATCCTTAACTTTGAAATAATTATAAACGCTTTCAGCAATCGTGGGACCTATCTCATGAACATCATTTATTTCATCGATAGTGGCTGCTTCGATCTTATCCAGTGAACCAAAGTGGTCGGCAAGAAGTTTAGCGGTCCTCTCGCCAACATGCCTGATACCAAGCGCAAATAACACTTTATCGAAAGGCTTCTCCTTTGATTTTTCAATGGACTTAATGATGTTGTTGACACTCTTTTCACCGAATCTCTCTATCTCAAGAATATCATCTTTATGTTTATGCAGATCATAAATATCCGCAAAATCTTTTAATAGCCCCTTTTTAATAAATATCTCAATGATGCTTGTTCCAAGTCCATCAATTTCCATCGCATTGCGGGAAACGAAATGCTCGATCCTTCCCTGTACCTGCGCAGGGCACGAGAAGTTGGGGCAATAGTAATTCACTTCTTCGCCGGGTTTGACAAGTTTGGTATTACATACCGGGCACTTTTCCGGGAAATTATATTTTTTAGTTCCCTTAGGCCGTTCTTCTTTAACTACTTCTAAAACTTTTGGAATTACATCCCCGCCCTTTTCTATTTTTACATAATCACCAATTCTTATATCGAGTCTTTCAATCTCGTCGAAATTATGCAGGGTTGCTCTTGAGATGGTAGAGCCGGCTAGAAATACGGGTTCGAGTTCTGCTACAGGCGTAATAGTCCCTACTCTTCCCACTTGGCATGTTATTCCTTTAATCTTGGTAATCTGTTGCTTAGCTTTGAATTTGTATGCAATAGCCCATCTTGGCGAGCGGGAAACCGTTCCAATCTCATCCTGCAGAGCGAATGAATTTACTTTTACAACCACGCCGTCAATTTCGTAATGAAGTTCTTCACGAAGTTCCTCTACCCTGTTGCAGTACTCCTTGACTGCATCCATATCCTTTGCTATTTCAAAATGTTCATTGACAGGAAATCTAAGCTCTTTCAATGTTTCAAGGCATTCGTATTGAGATTTTAAATTCACACCGTCCCCCATAAGAGAGTAGGCATAGAAATTGAGTGGTCTTTTAGCGACTATCCTGCTGTCCTTTAATTTTAAAGTACCGGCAGCTGTATTCCTGGCATTTGCGAATATTTTCTCTCCCTTCTTTTCCTGCTCTTCATTTATTTTAATGAAGTCATGTTTCCTGAAGAAAACTTCACCTCTAACCTCAAAATCCTTATATTTGCTGGATTTAATAGTAAGTGGGATAACTTTAACCGTTTTGAGATTTTTAGTGATGTCATCACCTTTTGTACCGTCACCTCTTGTAGCTCCTTTTACGAACACACCGTTTTCATAGATAAGGGAAATAGCCAGCCCGTCGAATTTCATCTCGCAGACATATTCAAAATTATCAGTTCCAAGAATGTTCTTAATCCTCTTATCAAAATCCTCGAGGTCTTTGAAGCTGTAGGAATTGGAAAGTGACAACATAGGAGTTATATGCTGCACTACGTCAAACTTATTCATGGGTTCACCGGAGACTCGTTGTGTAGGCGAATCAGGTGTCACCTGGTCCGGGTATTTTTGTTCGAGCTCCTCCAGTTGTTTGAACAATTCGTCGTATTTCTGATCATCTATCTCTGGCTGAGCCAGGACATAATACTTATAATCAGCATCCTCGATCTTTTCACGCAGGGATTTAATTTTCTTTATTATATCTGCCGTAGCGCCCGCCATTGGGGAATAAATTATTAATTGTTGTTAGTGAGAGTATCGGCATTCTCAACATCCTGTCGGGTAATAAGGAAGTTTTTGACACTCTTTTCCTTAATATCGATCTTCTTGCCGTTTACTTCAATTGTAAACGTATTGGTATTTGGTGAGGTAATATGGAAATATTTGGTTGCTTTCCAGACTCCATACTGATTTCCGGTGAACGAAATCCTTTCCGGGTTATCAATATTTACGGAGTCTTCTACTACTATTATAGAACCACTTCTGAAACTATTGACCTTAAGCTCCATCGTGTCGAGATTCTGCTCGGCAAGTAATCTTGCTTCTTCTTCTGCTTTGCGAATCGAATCCCTTATCTCTTCTTCGGTTCTCTTACCTAGGATCTTTCGTTCGTTTTCCGAGACAACATCATCGAATTTCTGCCTGATCACTTCCGGCTCATCTCCTCCATTTCCTTCAAAAAACAATGCCTTTGCGGTAAAATATAATCCCGTAATAATCAATAAAATCAATACGGTCATTCCAATTCCCTTAATTAAGGACGGCTGTACTTTGTCTCTATTACTGTCGAATAAAGCAGGTTCTGTTTTCTTAACGGGAGGGATATCGGAGGATTTTTCAGTTGCGGTATGTGTTTTTACTTTTACATCGTTAGGTTTATCAGGTGTTATCCTTACTCTTTTTTCTTTTAGTGGTTCATCTTTTACAAAATTTTCTTCTATTATTTTTTCTTCATCAACTTTCTTTTCTTCCTTGTCTTCAGTAGTATATTTTTTCTTAACATCTTTTTTAACCGGATCATTTTGGTCTTCAACTTTGTCTTCACTCCTTATATCAGATTTTTTTTCCTCTTTTGTTTTATCTTCCGGCTTATCTTTTTCCACCGTCTCGGTTTTCTTTTCTATTTCCTTATCTTCCTCGAATTTTGAATTATAGTGTCCCTTTTTTGCCTCATCATACTCTTTTAAGACATCGGCCGGATCTAGATCAATTGCATTTGCGTATTCTTTGATAAATGCCCGAATATATATTTCCTGTTGAAATGAAAAATCACCATCTTCTAATTTTTTTAGATATGACTCATTAATTCTTGTTTGTGCAGATATTTCTGGAAGAGAGATATTGGCATTTTCTCTCAGTTTTTTGAGGTCGGCTGCAAACTCTTTCAGCATTACAACTATTTTTATAATTTTCCGTAAATTAGCTCATAAAAAATTAAATTTAAAGATAGTAATACGGTATAAAGCATTAAATTTTTGCAATCTTTCGATAAAAATTGTATTTTAAAGCATATAGCAAAGTGGAAAATTCTTTATAAATTGAAAATCAACAAAAAACGACTTATCTTTTCACAATTCTATGTCCTTTGAAAATATAAAAGATAATTACTCTCGTTTAAAGGGTAGCATTAAAGAAATCTGTGCGGAATGCGGTCGAGATCCTGATCAAATCAAACTCGTCGCAGTAAGCAAGACTTTTTCCAGAAAGGATATAGCTGATCTGTATGAATTGGGACACCGTGATTTCGGAGAGAACAAGGTTCAGGAGTTAAATGAGAAGGAGCAAGCGCTGCGTGATAAAGATATTTACTGGCATTTGATCGGTCACCTGCAGACAAACAAAGTCAAGTATGTAATTGACTATGTAAGTTTAATACATTCAGTCGACTGTATCAAACTTGCAGAGGAAATACAAAAACGCGCCGCACAATCAAGTAAGCTTATAGATATTCTGGTACAGGTGAATACAAGCGGTGAGGAATCAAAGTATGGTATAAACCCCGTTGAAGCTAAAGAGTTATGCAACAGCATAACTGCTTTTGAGAACATCAGGATCAAAGGGTTAATGACAATAGGAAAGTTCACCGATGACGAAAAAGAAATACGAAGCAATTTCAAATTACTGCATTCATTGTACGAGGAGTTAAAACCATTACACAGCGATTTTGAATACCTATCTATGGGTATGACCTCTGATTACAGGATTGCAATCGAGGAAGGTTCAAATCTTCTTCGAATAGGAAGCGCAATTTTTGGAGAAAGAAATTATAATTAAATTATAATAACAAATGAATATCACATCAAAAGACATTAGAAAAAGGGATTTCAAAAAAACTCTAAGAGGTTACGATGTAAATGAAGTTG
>CALGOI010000111.1 GCA_937959065.1 uncultured Ignavibacteriota bacterium
GAAGCGGCATCACTTCCTGTTTCCGCAATGACACCTTTACAGGCATTAAGAGATCATGGAAATATCAAGAAGGGTCAAGATGTATTGATAAACGGAGCAAGCGGCGGCGTAGGGAGCTTTGCAGTACAGATCGCGAAATCATACGGAGTAAATGTAACGGGGGTATGCAGTACTGCGAATGTGGAGTATGTTAGATCACTCGGAGCGGATGAAGTAATAGACTACAAGAAAGAGGATTTCACTAAGGCAGGAAAGCAGTATGACCTTATCATAGATACGGCAGCTCATCACAGTTTATCGGATTATAAAAAGGTTTTGAAACCGGGCGGGAGATACGTGATGATAGGCGGTCCGGTATCGAATTTATTGAAAATTATGATATTCGGCGGAATGATGGGAAGCGGAGGAAGAAAGCTTTCTAATATGATGATGAAATTCAAACAGGAAGATCTTGAGGTATTGAAAAGTCTTTACGAAGATGGTAAACTAAAAGTTCACATTAATAAAGAATATCCATTAAGCGAAATTAATAAAGCCTTTGAATATTATGAAAAAGGCGGCGTTAACGGAAAAATAGTTGTAAAGACAGGGAAGTAGCCTATTTTTCCCGGTACCGTTTTATGAGCATTTTTAATGCTTCGATCTCGAGTTTATTTCTTGTATCGAACATTGCATTCTTTCTATCCGAAGAGAGCGTTATCCATTTTTCGGCGGATTCTGTGTCACCTCTTAAAAACCCTGTATAGGTGATGGCATCATTTCGTATCTGTTCATCGTTGATGGTCGGCAGAAGCGCTTCCATAAACGGGACAGCAAATGCGACCCATGCGTCGATAGCGGATAGCTGTCGTATGTTCGGGATTGCTTCCCATTTCTCGTAGGCACCGTCTTTGAACTCCAATCGTTCGATAAATACCTCGAGGTCATCGGCTATTTGTTTCCAGCCGAATTTATCAGTAGTGTCCGATTGTGCGAAACAGTTTGAAAAAGTTAAGGTGAGAATAAAGATCAGCGTAGGCAAAATAGATTTTTTCATGACGCGGATTTTGATTTGCAAATAAAATAAGGGAGTGTTTAACTCCCTTATTTTAAGCTAATTATAAATGGATATTACTCCGATATCTGGCTTTTAACCCATTTTGTTGTGACCGATTTCGGCCTGATTAGCGGTGACATCATTGCTCTTGCTATGATAAGCTGGGCTGTTAATCCAAGCGCTCTCGATACACTGAATAATACAGTGTAATATTCATATTCTTTTACTCCATAATGGTGGAGTAATGAGCCGCTTGCAGCGTCGACATTCGGCCATGGATCTTTTGCTTTACCCTGTTCGATAAGCAGTTTAGGAACGATCTCGAATAACTGCTTTACTATTCCGAAGATCTCATCATCCGGCATTTCCTTTGTACCGAAGTTTAAGAACCCGGTAAATCTCGGGTCGCTTACCCTGAGAACAGCGTGACCGTAACCCGGAATAACTTTTC
>CALGOI010000112.1 GCA_937959065.1 uncultured Ignavibacteriota bacterium
TAATTTAATGATATCATTCTTATTTTTCAAAGCAAAAATTTTACTTTCTTCTTTATTATAACACAAGTCCGCTGAAGCTCAAAATCAACGTAAACAGTACATTTCGCCATCAAACTATACCGTAACTATTGCGTTTATTCTAATATTATGTTAATTTTGATTAAAAACTTCCACATTAATGAAATGTCCTTTTTGCGGCTCAAAAAAAATTGGTGTTTTAAAAACTGAAAATACTTTGAATTTAAAAATTAGGCGACGATACTGCAGGGTATGCAACAAAACATTCCCTACAATGGAATCAATAATCGGGAAAAAAGAAGAAAACCGGATATTTAAAAGTGATTTGAAGTAGTTGTCTCCAGAATAATGAGAAATTTTGAATCCTTAAGTTCTTCTTTGTCTGTACTAAATATTAGATTATCATTCTTACTGATTCCTAAAATTACCTTTTCTTCACCTGTATATGATAAGAAGGGTATTGTTTTTATCTTTGAAAGATTATGATTGAGGTCGGATGAAACACCGGAAATATCTATAGGCATATCATAATTCTGGTTTCCCTTTACTTTCTTTATTGTAAATTCCTGGCCCTGTGATGAGTAAGAGTTTCTGACCTGATACAAGTTCTCCTTGTTCAAAAACTCACCGGCTTCTTGGATTGCAAGTGAGTTTAATTCATTATTGGATGTCGCAGCGAGGAAAAAACTGTAATTTGATTTATCCATCTCATCCCAAAAATCGTCTTCCAGTACATCCCCGCATTCGGACGGTATTCCGATCTGCCGGGCGTAACTGCAGTTCTGGACATTTGAATCAAGTATCTTCACCGGATAGTTATTTTCCTGAAGTTGTTTAGCTAATTCAAGACAAAATGTATTTCCACCAAGAATCAAAAGACCTTTACCGCCTTTTTGAAGAACTTTTAGGATTTTAGCAACAGGGGATGCTGTGAAACCCTGTAGTACGACCGTAATAAATATAGTTAGAAAAGTAAGCGCGACAAGTAGTGATGAACCTTCTATACCATGCTCGTTGAGTGTTATCGCAAATAATGAAGCAACTGCAGCGGCAATAATACCCCGCGGTGATATCCAGCTAAGAAAAAGCTTTTCCCTTAAACCGATCCCTTTTTCTCTTACACAGGCAAAGATGTTTATCGGTCTTACAATTAACATTAGTCCTACGACTACCAGCACTCCCGGAACCTCCAGAAGCTCAAATTCACTTAAGCGGATGTTTGCTGCTAGTAGTATAAATAATACTGCAACCAACAGTAATGTGAGCTTTTCTTTGAATCCTTTTACTGTACCTATGTTGGGGACTTTCATATTTCCCATTACTATACCGGCAATTGTTACGCTCATTATCCCTGATTCCGGTATTACTATCTCTGATATTCCAAAAATAAGGAAAACTACTGCAAAGATTGATAATGTCGACAGGCTTTCCGATATTCTGAATCTCTGAACACGCGTCATTATAAAACCACCAATAAGCCCTATCACTGTCCCGAAAAGCAGTCTTCCAAGAAAACCAAGACCGGTGCTGAAAATATTTGCTTCCTCTGAAACAACAAACCCCAGTGCAAGTACGGCTATTATTGCACCAACTGGATCTATAAGAATACCTTCCCACTTTAGAATTGTACGGATTCGCTTATTGACCGGGACGGTTTTTAATAAAGGTGCTATTACGGTAGGACCCGTAACAATAACAAGGGATCCGTATAAAATCGATATAGTCCAGTCAGTACCTATAATAAATTTACAAAGCAATGTCGCGCCGATCCATGTTATCAATGCTCCTAAGGTAATAAGATATATAACCGAAGCCGAAACATTTGTGACATTCTTTATCTGTAAGGTTAAACCGCCTTCGAATAATATTATGGCCACCGATAGAAAGGTTATTACATATAAACCCTTTCCCAATAAAGATGGTTGTACAAGATTCAACACGTCAGGTCCCGCCAGTACTCCGAATAGAAGAAGATATATAATTGCAGGTAATCGAGTCTTTTCACCCATAAATTGACCCGCTACTCCCAGAATTATAACGGATACAATTGTAATAAGTAATTCGTGGCTAACCATATTCCCTGAATTTACAAATCATCACGCCAATTAAAAATTGTAAAATATTGCAATATTTAATTTATTCTGATCCTATCGGGTCATAATCTGTTATGTCGTTGGGAATATCTGCCCATGTGAATCCAGCTGTATAAATGGCGGGGACGTTGCTGCTGTCCACTACCGGCACATTATTAAATGTGCAATTGATAATTTTACAACTCTGGAGTGTCGCCTTATATGAACCAGTGTGAAGTATTATACAGTTATCCAGTATGCAATTATTAAATGTTGTATTATTGTAAGCAATGATAACACAATTTGTGTAAACAAAACTATTGTATGTTCTCTCACCAGTTTGGTTCTGACTTATATAATCCGAAGAATTTCCAAATATAAGAGTCGAGTTAGAGATTGTCATTTTACGTGTAGCGGTCTTTTCGCAGACTACTATAACTGTCCCGAGGTTATTCCATTCATTTTGATCCCCTGAGCTTGATAAATAGGCAGGTGAGTATCCTATTATATTAATAAAGTCCTGCAGTGATCCGGGTCCCGCTATATAATAATTTGTTAAAGGATGATTTCGGATATACATTACTCCTCGTTTGAAAGCGCTTAGCCCAAGAGTGCTCAGATGATTTGCAGCACTCAAGATAGATGGATAGATTTTCCCGACCACCTGCGTTATGTTTCCTATCACTACAACTTCGGTTCCAGAGTATGGAACTGCCGGAACGGTGATTCCGGCTACCAGTGAATCTGCATATTGCTTCGTCGCTATATGCAGTGGATGAGTAGGGGATATATATGTTTGCCCTCCTCCAATCTCATCATCATAATATATCTTTGGATATTTCACTGCACTGGTATCGATTAAATAATTGTTTGTGCCTGTGTAGTTGTTGTTACCGCTGAATCTTGGGTAACGAAGATCATTATATGCCCTGTTTCCTACTTGTGAGTCATCTGAAGGGTATGCGGGGTTTAATATTGTATGTCCTGCCATATTCAGATTGCCCGACATGCTGCCGCCTGAAAGCATTAAATATCGGGTATCGTTGTAATCACGGTCCCCTACATCTATTCCTGATACCGGGTCGCTTATATCATGGAGCCGCCTTCCAAGTCCGTTCCAATGACCGTCTCCGTCATCCGGCAGGTAATCAAGCGATTCATCTCCGATCCATCTGCCATTTGTTCCGCCCCATTTTGTTACTTCAGTTTCGTCATTAAACAGTTTATAAACTCCCTCCTCCACATTACTGAATTTGTATACACCGTCGCCTATGTGAGTTCCTGAATAAGTTAAGGATGAGAAGGGTTCGATTCTTAGATTTAAATTTGAAAGGTTGGTGACCGGCTGGTAATTTCCGCCGACAACCTGTGTTATTGTTATTGTAAAGTCTTTTGCCATTTTCGTTTTTTATAATGTTATAAAATCTTCATGTGGTATATTGATATCATCCGGGTCAAGCCAGTTGATGTCCACCCTTGATCGTGTTATCCATGAGAGGACAGGAAGCCTGTTTGCAGGGGATTTTGATCCTCCCATCCATAAACCGATATCGAAGCTATCCCCAGTATAGACTACCTCAAAAAATCTCGATAACACATCTTTCCGTGGAATTAAAAAAATTGTTTTTCCGTTCTTCTCATAATTGAGGATCCTCTGGATCTTTAAAAGGTTATCCTTAATTATGTAATCCGAATAGTTTAATGTGAATCGTATACGGGTGCTGCGGGATATCTTATGTATTATCCCTTTTGCTGTCTTGTGTACTATATCTTCGTTGTCTTATGTCTCAATTAACCCCTCGTAGATTAACTTATCAAGATCTATTCTTTCGATTAGGGCACCCTGTGGTGATTGCCTTATCAAAAATCTGGGGTTATCATATCCGTTTATAAAGTTTGTCATTGTTGTGAGTGTTGTATTTTATGACTTAGTAATTTAAAACTTGTTATTTCGTTTATTAGATCGATTTCCATTGATGATATATCCCAGGTGTAGCCCTCCAAAGGTCCGTCGCCTGAAACTGAATAATTAGGAGAGAGAAGTAAACTATCCTGTGTGTAGTTTACAACTTGTCTCTCCATATGTGTTAGAAATGGCTCAAAGTTTGCGCGGAATTTAGCTGTCTTTACATAGTCACTGTACCCCATTCCCTCTTTTCTGAGCATTTCACCGTAACATCCTGTATATATCATATCATAATGTCCCGTCTGAGTTACACCAACCGTGTGACCTTCATTAATACCTTTATCAACAACAAGTTTCATTGCGAATGGGTGTGCGGAACCGCCATCAATTAATAGTATCTTATCGCGTGGTATTTTCATTAGTTCTGTCTTGTGGGGATTTGAGCCGGATATTCTATGGAAATGATAGTTGTGCTCATCCTCAGATGCATACTTTATCAGTCTATGGTTATCCCAGTAAAACCGGATATTTCCGTTAGAAAACCTTCTTAAACGGCCCCAATGCTTTATTTCATAGTTGCTTTCATATACGTTCGATACTATTATGACTCGCGCACCTTTTAATCCGGGGATGTATTTACCCGAAACCGTAAATGGGTTATCTCCTCCGTCCATATATCCGGTGATGATCATTATAATATCGTAATTGCTGTTATTAAGCTCCTTGGTTTTGCTAAAATCCATCATCCTATCGGAATTAAGATTAATGAGCGGGAGGGTTGAATCGGATCTGTCCTTAATCCCGATCTTCAGAGATTCATTTTCAATAAAACTAAACATTATCCATCCCATATCATTACATAACCGCCTTAGCCAGTCATACCTGTTTTCTTCAGATGTATAAACTCTCTCATATGAAGTAAGCCACATTTCCGGCTGTATATTCTGGTTTACTCCCGGTGCTATATATATCTGTGGTGTTTCCATAACTTTCCAATCGGCGATTGCAGATGTTAGGTAGAATTTTACCCCGGGAAAATTTTGCTGCAGTACATCCCCAAATCGTGCATTTCTTGCTCCAGTACCGGTATGCGTGTTAGACCAGTTAATTTCCTGGTTACTGATTAATCTCTTAGTAGAAAAGTAATCCTTAATTTCTGTCAGAGAATCTTTAGCCCTGATCTCTAATGAATGTGTATCGATTCCTGAATCCTGATTTTCTCCATATGAAATACCTTCAGGGGTTACCCATCCTTCATGAACCATAGTGTTTTCATAATAGATTTTTACTCTCCATTTTACATATGTTGTATTGAGACCCACTCTAAAATAGTTTGCAATGCTTTTATCTGCATTTGAGAGTAGCATTGTAACCTGTGTGCCCATAGGAAGAAGTTTGGGTGAATTATAACCCTCTTTTATGTATTCAAAATCCCATGAGATAACCAATGAATCATCCAGTAAATAATCCATTAAATCAAATTGAGCTCTCGATTCTATGTATGGTTTACCGGAAAATATACTTGCATCGGAAGGTGTTTTTGCAGAACCAGTCCAATCGTATTGTGTCACTGTTATTTTTATTTTTTCAGCCGCCAAAGTATGATCTGTTTGAATTTAATTTTCTTAGTGCTTTTTGAACAACACTTACATCACCTCTTCTGTCAATATGCACATCAAAGTTGTTCCTTACAACAGGTGTTGGTGATGCAGGTACAAGTCCTCCCATCGCGTATTTTCCCGCCATTGATGGAAGTAAGCCGCCATTCAGCCAGGCAAAGAACGATGAACCGAACTTATCCACCACACCTTTCCTTACAACAAATTCACCCGGGGTAAGCATTGCAGGCACAGTATCACCTGAGCCGTGCCCGGGTACTCTCCCCCCTTCCGCAAATGGAATCGGCAGTATGTCCAACAGGAAGCTACCTACATCTTTTGCTGTCTTAAAGGTCTCTAATAACATTCTTATGTTCTCAAATGTCGATCGTATATTATGTACAATAGTTAGCACTCCCTGAAAACCGGACACAATGTAATGAACGGTTGTTTTTGTATTCTCTGTGAAAAGTTCGAGCACCTCCTGTACGTTAAATGCAGTTTCAGTTAGCAATCTCATTCTTTCCTCAAAGCGTTCATATTTACTACCTCTGAAACCCTCTGCTTTATCCGCCGGTTTATCAGGATGGTCAGCTTTAGGGGTGAAATTCTTTGACGCTTTCACGATCCCGAGTTTTAACTTCTCAAGCGGAGCATATAAGGACACAATTATTTCTAAAAGTTTTTTTATTTCGTTTTTATTCATTTCTATTTCATTGAATTTTCAATTAACCAGCTTTGCAGTTCATTCCTTCTGTTTCTGTATGCCAGGAACTCGTAATATTCATAAATATCTATCGATTTAGCGGCATCATTTGGGTTGATTTTAAAGTGTGATGCGTAATCAAATATCATCTCCGATATCACCATGGTATCGGTTACCTCTAAATGGAAAGGCAATATCACATCCGGTTCCCTGAAACAGTATGGGTTTTCTTTGATTAAGAAGTCGATTTTTTCACTGAGCTTGATTTCTTTTAAAAAAAATTCTTCAATAGTTCTCCTGCCAGATTCATTATACTGTCATAGTTGCTGTCATTCGAAAAATCATATTGAATTTTGCCCTCAGCATCTTTCTCCAAAAATGTTGTAAAAATTATTTTGAGATTACTTTCATCATGAAGAAACTCAATCAGCTTGTCCGCCAGTTCTTTTTCGTCTTTTATGTCTTTAACATACTCCGTCAGGCTGCTTAAAAAGTGGAAATTATTCTTTCTGAACTCCAGATTCTTTTTAGCTGCCTTGAATGTATGATTCTTATATTTATATAGTTTAGTCTTCATTAAACTGTCGTTTCAAGAATTACGTAATATGGATTCTTACCTGATACCGGTGATGACCCGGTAGCCTGCGCGTTCGAAGGCAGGTCTGTGTCCGGTGTAACCGATACATTGCCCGATTGAGGATTTACGGAAAACTCCAGTACCAGCTGCATTGGTGATCCCGGCACTTCAATATTCATCTTCGGTATTACATTAAGTGATTTAAAATAAAACTCCTGGTGCTTACCGTCGACTATCCCATTGTAATAATATCCCTCGAAAGCTCCGCCTCTCAGATCATCGACCAGTTCCATTTCCTCCTTCGATGTCTGCGCGAGTGTCATAACCAGTTTCACTTTTCTCTTTCCGTCCAGTTCTATCGAATTGCCGTCCGAGAAAACCACTTCCTGCGAATCGGTCTCATCCATTACCTGCCCTTTTAAAAGGTGTCCGATGTTTGTCCATGTGCTGGATATCTTCAGCTGGAAATCGTTACCGCCGAAGAGCCTTATTCTGCTTGTGTTTTTTCCTAATGCCATTTTGTTTATGATTTTAAATTATTTCTTTTCTTCTTTTTTAGTGAGCAGTACTTCTGCCTGTGTTTTGAATATTGCATCACGGATCCCGAATGCAGTCAATACGACCGCAATGATCTCGAAAGAGCGGAATATCTTATCCCACTCATTCCCGGTGATCTCGATCCCGAATACCGGCAGCCAGAGCTGCGCCAGTACAACAAGCGCCAGCATTACTGCCCCGAGTTTTGATTTTGAGTTAAATATTGTCGGATTCATTTTCTTTATTTTAATTTTATTCCGGCTCTATTACCGATCAATTCTGTTGTCAGATGAAGATCTTTGTCAGTGCTTACCGTGTACACTCTGTAAATACTTTCATCATCCTTTGAACAGAATTCACCCTGCTTTATTACATACTCTATATAGATTACCTCGCCGATCTCGAAGTTCTCGAATCCCGTGAACTTCGACAGGTCTATCGTGAGACAGGCAGTCTCAAGGTAAACACCCTGTGTGTATTGTGTTATCGTTCCCTGGTACACCAGAGGGAACTGTGTACAGTCTACACAATTCTTATAAGGCGCAAGCCCCGAGCATCCCGTCATTATTACTGCAAATGCTATAAGTGCTATTAATTTTATTTTTCTCATTCTATTTGTTTAATATGTTTTCCAGTGTTTTGTGGTTGATTAAAAAGACCGTAAAATTTATGCCCAGCTTTTTATGGACCGGCTTAGCTCTTTCCAGGACAGGCTTGAACTCGGTCTTGTACTGCCGGTTGTTTTCGTATGATATTATTATGCAGCCGAGTGAGCTGTTCCAGAATCTCCCC
>CALGOI010000113.1 GCA_937959065.1 uncultured Ignavibacteriota bacterium
AATCTCCGCGTTACTTGACAGTTTTCCCATTCACAGTTTAAAAACAAATCCGATGCTGTCGAGAAGCTTATTGAAATTCTCGAAAAAGCCCTTGTAATGAAGAAAAAACGTAAACCGACTAAACCCTCTAAAGAGTCTAAAGAGAAAAGGATCAAAGAAAAGAAATCAATAGGTGAGAAGAAACAGCTTCGTAAATCACCTCCGCTGGATTAATTGAAGATAATAGAATCAAACATATTCAAGAAATACCGTGAATTGGTGTTTGGGATGAGCACTAAAGACGGTGGAGTATCCGGTGACCCCTTTTTTATGAATCTCAGTATTGCAACAAAAGACAGCAGAGAAAATGTCGAAAAAAACCGTGAACTATTTTTTGGGCAACTTGGTGTTTCAATCGATAGGGTTAATTTCCAAAAACAGGTTCACTCCGATATTTCCAGAGAGATTGTAAAGGGTGGTTTTGCCGGAGATTGTGACGCCACTTTTACCAATAAGACAAACGTATTCCTGACAGTCAGCGTAGCTGACTGCCTACCTGTATTTTTATATGATCCCATAAAAAAAGTTATCGGTGGTATCCACGCCGGTTGGAGAGGCTCTGCTAATAAAATTGCAAGTAAAACTATAAATCGCCTTGTTAAAGTTTATGATGTCGATCCGGTTAACCTGGTCTGCTTCCTGGGACCGTGCATATCACAGGAGTTTTTTGAAGTTGGACCAGAGGTAGGGGAGCTTTTCCGGGACGAAGTTAAAATAAAAAAAGGTGGTAAGTATCACATAGATCTGAAGCTGGAAAACAAACTTCAGCTCCTCGAATCAGGCGTCGATGAAAACAATATAGAAATATCACCTCACTGTACGTACAAAGAAGAACCGGTTTTTCATTCGTATAGACGTGAAAGGGATAATTCAGGGCGTATGTTTGGTGTGATCGGTATGATTGGATAATATCAATCGTGTTTTCTCAGCACAAAGAATGTATATACCGCGGTGATCGCCATAAAAATCCCACCTGAAATAAACGGCGAAGTATAACCGAAATGCTGATAAGAAAACCCTCCCCACACGGGTCCGAAAAACCTTGCCAGGCTGCTAAGTGATTGGTTTACTCCCAGCGTTGTTCCCATTTCTTCACGGGGATCTTTCTGGTATATAAGACTAAAAAAAACAGTGTTTCCTATACTGTTTCCCACAGCAAGAACAGTTAGTACTGCAATTACAGCATAGATGCTCGTAAAAAATGGGATTAGACCCAGTCCGAATACGCTCAACGATATACCAATTATAAGGGACCTGCCATCACCAAATAAATTTTTAATATATTTTATTAAAAAAACCTGCACTACTGCCCCTACTATTCCCAGCAGACTGAATAAATACCCGATTTGTGCTTCGTTCAGCCCGAGACCGTCTTTCCTTTCCGCCACAAGCTGAAATGAACCAAACATATTGGAAAATGCAAATACGAACACAAATGAAATTATTATCAGCTTACCCAGATCACCGCTCGTTAAAGTTCGCTTGAATAATTTAAAATCCAGTGAACGTATCTTCTTACCACTTTCACGGTTTTTTATCTGTAACTCGACCGGGTGGGACTCTTTAAAAATTGTAATACACAGTATCAGAGCAATAAATGACAACCCGGCTGCAACAAATATCGGTACGCCATGACCGAATTCTTTAGAAAGAATTCCTCCAAGCGCCGGACCAAATACAAAACCAAGCGCGAATGCTGCTCCAATTAGCCCCATTCCTTTCGTACGCTCTTCGGGTGTTGTAACATCGGAGATAACCGCCTGTGCTGCTGAAATGTTTGCTGAGAAGATACCCGCAAATGCTCTCGATGTTATCAGCAAAACCACTGATAGTATTACTCCCGAAAAAACAAATCCAAGTGCCGTATATGCTATCACACTTCCGATCAAACTCATTATCAGTATCGGCTTTCTTCCATACCTGTCGGAAAGACCGCCCCAGATAGGAGTAAAAAAGAATTGCATCAATGAATAGATTCCGGCTACCAGGCCGATCGTCGATTCATTTATATGCAAAACATTTATTGAGAATGTCGGCAGGAGAGGAATAATTATCCCAAAACCCAGTAGGTCGATGAATATGATAAGGAATATTACAAAAAGTGCAGGATTCTTTCTCAAAATAATGTTCTATTGAATATCATAAGCAAGTCTCGGTGTAAATGAAACAATAAATATAAAAATACATAAAAACCCAACCATCATTCTTCCCGTGCCAAGCGGCTTTTCACCATACTCAAGCGTATCCGGATGTTCTATCTTAATTATCCATAAGATCAATGCTGCCCATATCAACCATGAAACAGATCCGAATTGTATTATATCATCTATTATTGGTGATATCCCTGTAATTGGAAAGACACCATAATAATCCAGAATAGGAAACACTCCTATCAAACCGAATACCAATAACAAAACAAAGAAAAATCTCGCAATTGGTTTATAGTATCTTGGAAACATACAATAAATAATGTGTCCTCCGTCAAGCTGTCCGATCGGCATTAGATTTAGCGAGGTTATTAATAATCCGAACCATCCAACGCATAAAAAAGGATAATGGTAAACTTCATTCATAGGAGGTACAAACGCGCCTGCGGGAGCGAATACATTACCCAAAAAACTAAATGCTAAATTGTCGCCGAAAAAAAATCCGCTGTTACTCAATCCATTGATTTCGATCTCCGGATGAATCCCGTATAAATATTCTATTTCCGGCAGCGTCTGATATCCGATTATTAGAATGACAAGGCACGTAATCCAACCGGCAATAGGGCCGGCTGCCCCGATATCGAAGAGTGCTTTTCTGCTGTAATGAGTTGCTTTCATTCTTATTACCGCGCCCATAGTACCAAATGGATTTAAAGCAAGTACCGGGAAGGGGATATAGTAGGGAAGTGTGACAGGGACTTTATGGATTCTTGCGGCGAAATAGTGTCCAAACTCATGTGTTGAAATTACAAGCATTATCAAAACTGCATATGTAATGCCTAATGGGAAATTCAATAACTGCATCGGATCTTTTCCCAGCCATCCCACACCCGCAAACACTGTAGTAATGAAAGTTCCGGTAAAAAGTAGAAAATTTATCCAGTATTTTTCATTTTTCTTTTTCTGTTCCGAAAACTCAATTTTCCCGCGGTAATTTCCATCTTCGTCTTCGTACTTATTTAGAGGGTCGTATTCCTGCATATTCGATTAATATATTG
Source organism: uncultured Ignavibacteriota bacterium (assembly GCA_937959065.1). GTDB lineage: Bacteria > Bacteroidota > Ignavibacteria > Tepidaquicellales > Tepidaquicellaceae > JAEYVS01. Next base: position 3,245 of record CALGOI010000113.1, read on the forward strand.
CTATTTGTTTTTAATTTAAATGGTATTACCTGACAATTCTACTTCCTTTGTTCTTTAAATAGTAAAGAATTTTAATGATATTGCAGGGTTAAATTATTGTAATGAACGAACTCGACCCTAATTTAAATCCCGGCGGAAAGAAATTTCCTTTCCAGAATGTCCCTCCGCGGTTATTCGTGATCATAACTCTTTTTACCATTTTCTTTACGTACCAGATACTCGGCGGTATATTAACCGCGTCTGTAATGGGACTCGACGTTACCCCGAATTCTGACCCGGTTGTAATGAGAGCATTAACTGCTTTCTCGCAGTTTATGTTTATTC
>CALGOI010000114.1 GCA_937959065.1 uncultured Ignavibacteriota bacterium
CATATAATTATGCTATTCTATTATAATACTAAAATTGGAATTACCAACCTTTTTCGGTATGTTCCCCCTTTGTACAAAGGGGGGATTGAGGGGGGTTTAAATAATAACCTTCATTATCAATGGAACAAAATAACACTGCAATACAGTACAATAATAACTATATTTTTATAACAAAAATATTTCATCGTGAGATACTTACTTACAATCTTAGCTTTTCTATTCTCCACTTCACTTTTTGCTGCAGATCCTGATTCTACTTTTAATGTAGAGATTTCAGACAAATTAACTTATACATTTTACATTTCCTACTTTGATAATTCGGAAGTTATAAGAAATGTTGGTTTCAACGAATATTCAACTAGCGGTATAGTGCTTGTTGAAAATATTCGCTTTCAGGAAGACGATTTTGTGCATTATATAAATTTCGATGACTATAACTTCGACGGCTATTTGGATATGTACGTCCACGATCCGTGTATGATTCTTGGAAATTGCCACGGTAAAATATACTTATTCGAAAAAAACCGCTTTAGTCACGATCCTCAGTTCGATGATATGACTACAGTCATTGCTGATCCGGAAACAAAGGAAATTTACTCCTCCAACCGCAGCGCTGCCGGCTCGATATTTACTAACGAAACCTTCAAATGGCAGGGAGGTATCTTAATCCTCACTGAACGCGTCTCACAGAATTATGACGGCGATTTCTACATCTACACAGTAGAGGAACTTGCTCCCGACGGCACAATGAAGATCACTAAACAAGAGCGCCTCTCCGAACCCCGACTCGATTAACCCATGCCCTCTAATTCCCAAGCCCTAGCTTGGGAATGCATTGAACATTGAAAACTGAACATTAATTTAGTGTTTTCACCAAAAAAAGAAAAACTCTGTGCCCTCTGTGTCTCTCGGAGTGAAACGGAGATCCCGCTTTAGCGGTGATGTGGCTAATATTTCTCCCCTGAAACTAATTAAACATTATTTTAGTTTACTCGTATAAGAATCTGAAACGAACTCAATACCGGGACACGGAATTTACACATTATGCGAAAAACCCTGTTTTTCCCCCTTTTTATAACTTTTCTGGCTTTTTTTATTTCACCCTCTTTTGCTCAGGATACTACCGTATCTCTGCTATCGGGGACTATTGTCAATGAAAACGAGGAATTACTCTCCGGTATCACCATTAAAGCCGAAAATACTTCGACCAACGAATCATTCGAACGCATCTCCGGTACTCAGGGAGATTTTTCAATTCCTATCCCCGCCGGCAATTATACCATCACTGTAGAGAATCCCAGATACATGTTTTATGAGATTACCGATTTCTACATCGCTCTCGGTGAAGTCCGCGATATAAAAATTACACTTTTAACCAAATCCGAGTTCACCACAGAGACTATCGACGTGGAAGGAAAATTCAAACAGAGACAGAATGATCTACGCAGAAGTATAATTAACGTTGTCCCTACGAACGTAAAAATGCACCCGGGAGCAGTTGAAGATGTAATGCGCTCGCTGCAGTCTCTCCCCGGGATCACAGCGCCAAACGATTTTACAGCACAGCTAATTATACGCGGTTCAGGTCCCGACCAGAATCTCATCATTATGGATGACGTCGAAGTTTTTAACCCATATCGTCTCTACGGACTGGTCAGCATGTTCAACCCGGAAACCCTTTCCGACATTAATCTCATTACCGGAGGATTTCCCTCGAAATACGGCGACCGTCTTTCCGCCGTCCTGGATGTAACAAACCGTGAAGGAAAACGCGACCGCCCATTCTATTTTATGAGTAACATAAACATTGCAAACGCCAACCTCGTATTTGAAGGCAAAACACCCTTCAATATACCCGGTTCATGGCTCGTATCCAGCAGGCGTACATACTATGACCTAATCGTCGGTCCATTCGCGCGCAGCGCCGGGCTCATTACCGAGGATTCATCGTTCCCCTCATTCGAGGACATACAGATGCGCCTTACCCTTGGCCCGTTCAAAAAGCACAAATTCTTTGTAAATGGCATTTTTTCCCGCGACGGTGTTGACATCATCTCGGGCAAAGATCGCAAACGTCCCGACAGCGTTGACGTAAACGATGTTACAAATAATAATATACTCTCTGCTTCATGGCATTACATACCGAGCGATAATTTCATCTCCCGTACCACTCTCTCATGGTACAATAATTCCGGCGAGAACGAGTTCATCGGCGATATACTCGATCCCCTTATAGATAGGGAAGGACTCGGCCCGGAACAGGTCGATAGCCTCCGTCGTATTGGCGCTTTACTCGGACTTAAATTCCAGTCCACATACGACTTCCTTAAACACAGCATTGGAAACCGCTCCGTGTACATCGACCCGTCGAATAACCGTTACGAATTTGGAGCAGGATTCGACCTGATTAAAAACGACCTTTCGTACCAGCTGGATTTTGATGACCAGTGGAAGTCTTTCATTAACACTATCCCCAACGCGCGTGCTCTGCAGGACGAGTTTAATATTGAAGGCGAGTACAATTTCCGTACTCACGCCTATGCGCAGGCGCGGTACAGCATCGGGGAAAGTTTCTTCTATCAGCCGTCGCTCCGTGTCGACTTTTATTCATACTTAAAGCGTCCGTATCTTTCACCGCGTTTCAACGTCGGCTATGCGATAGACCCGCTGACCACCGTTCGAGCGTCCGCCGGGCTGTACTTCCAGTCCCCGGCCTACGAAAAGATCATCGACGGCCGCACGTTCTACAATTTCAGCGACATCGACGGAACTACACTAAAAGCCGAGCGTTCCATTCACTACGTACTTGGCTTCGACAGATGGATTAATAACGAGTGGCAAATTCGCGCCGAAGGATATTACAAAGACTTCGCAAATCTAATCGAACAGGAAGTCCTTACCGGGTACCGCTACGAGTGGACAATTAACGACCCCAATAACAACGACCCCTCGTACATCAGCAATCCCGCTAACTGGACTCGCTCTGACGAGAAGCTCCCGTACGACTCTCTGACCACCATCCCGGTAAATACCGGCTCCGGTCATTCCGTCGGCTTCGAGCTCTCACTGGAAAAGAAGTACACCAGCCCCAAAACTAAATTCTACGGCTGGGTTAACTACTCCTTCTCCACCTCAAAACGTGACCGCGGCCACGGAATTACAATTCCATTCCGCTTTGATCGCACACATGCATTAAATGTCGTAGCCAATTATCGTTTCAATTCCTGGTTAGAGTTGGGTGCGAGGTTTACCTATGCGACGAATTTCCCTGAGACGCCGCCTGTGGGCATACAGCCCCGAGTGGTCAACGACTCCCTCGTGATAAACCCGCTGACGGGAAGGATGGTATTCAATCTGGACTTTGGCAGCGCGTCGAATATATACTCCCAGAGGCGTCCGGATTACCATCGGCTCGACGTACGGCTGTCCGCATTCTCACGCTTCTGGAATACCGACTGGACCTTCTATTTAGACGTGATGAACGTGTATAACCGTACAAATATCATCGGCTATGACCGCTCCCTGGACGAGAACTATATCATCAAAGCCGTACCAAGAGGTATGATCCCGATCCTGCCAACAATAGGCGTAAACGCCAGATTCTAAAGTGATCTAACCTACGCTCCCAGTTTGTCACCCTGAACTTGTTTCAGGGTCTCTTAGTCGCTTGTTACATTACAGTCCGGATTTTATATTTCAGAATGCCAAAGAACTTTTTTGTCTACATAATGTCAAACCACTCCAAAACTCTTTACATTGGGGTCACGAATAACATCTACCGAAGAGTATTAGAGCATAAGCAAAAGAAAGTCGATAGTTTCACCGCAAAGTATAATATCACGAAATTAGTCTATTACGAGTCTACAACCTATATCGGTGTGGCAATAGGAAGGGAGAAGCAGCTAAAGAACTGGCATCGGCAATGGAAAATAAACCTTATCGAGAGTGTAAATAAGGAATGGAATGACCTTTCCGATGGATGGTTCGAGGATTTAGATGCTGAAACAAGTTCAGCATGACAAAGTAGAGGGTTATTTACTGCCACATTTTTGTCACCCTGTCCGAAGGACTCCCCGGGGGGTCTATTTTTATAAAGCCTGCGTCCTTCTCTGTGTTCTATGGTTAAAATAATTAGCTGGTTTATAAGCTTTAAATTACCGATATTACATAGTATTGTTGAATATGCGGCTTGTGATGTTGTTTATTCGCTTGAAACATATGATACTTACACGTTTAACTAACTTAACTTTAAAATGAAAAGTACGATCAAAAGACTGACTGACAAGCATTTCGGTTTCATCGAATCTGTCGATCAGGGAAAAGACATATTCTTCCACGGTAATAACCTGGTAGATGTACAGTTCGATGACCTTAACGAAGGTGATGAAGTCACATTCGACATCGAGCAGTCAGAAAAAGGTCCAAACGCGGTGAACGTTCAGCGCGCATAAGCCCTTTTACAACACAAGTCTTTAAACACGAGCCCTCTTTCTAAGAGGGTTTTTTTATGCCCATACCCAATGTCTAACCGCGGTAAAAAATATTTACCACTAAGACTCTAAGTACACTAAGCAGCACGAAGAAAGAAAAGAAAAGACTTTGTGAACCTTTGTGTTCTTTGTGTCGGAGCCTGTCCCGCACTTGATGCGGGATGGTAAAACAATCCTTTCTTTCCACTTTCAACTTTTCACTTTCTCACTAACTATGCCCGAGGTGACGAAGACCTCCTTGAGCTTCAGGCAGTCCAGGGTCTTTGGCTTTTCGATGCGCTTTGCTACCAG
>CALGOI010000115.1 GCA_937959065.1 uncultured Ignavibacteriota bacterium
TCGTATACAAAATTATTATTTTGTCCGACGAAAGAAGCTATATATCCTCCAATAACATAGATCTTTCCATTTGAAACTGCAACCATATGATGATGCCGCGGAGAGGGAATGTCTGCTCCTGAAGTCCAGGTATTTGTAACCGGAGAATAAATTTCATTATCTGTTGAAGTACCGGATTGAAGTAATCCGCCTATTACATAAATAATTCCATTCACCTGAACCGAAGGCATCTCCTGGCGTGCGGTCGGCATCGGAGCAAGAGAAATCCAAGTTCCGTTTTGAGCAAAAGCACCAGAATAAAATGTAATTATCAGACAAACTATTAAATATTTCATATTTAGATCTTATTTGGCAGTCAGATAGTATTTAAAAAGAATTTAAAAAATTAATTCATTATAATAAACCTTTTTTTGCGTAGGTACATCAAATGACTAAAAGAAAAAATAACCGAGGAGAATTTATGAAAGGTCTCATTACAATTTTATCAATTAAACTGGTAGTTATAACGGGGATACTCATTGCTGTAATACTGGGATTTTCAGGAAATACAATTGTAACTCAGGGGAAAATATTAAATGATGGTCAGGACGATTTTAAATTATTGAACACTTATAATGTTCCTACTTCGTCAGGTCAGACTCTGGATGTTACTTCAGATGCCGGATCAATAAAAGTTACAACAGGGTCAAGCAGTAATATTGTAGTAAGGGTGTATGGAGATGATGTTACAAATAACAGAGTAGATTACAGTGCTGAATCTTATTCCGGTGGAGTGAAGGTTACAGGTAGAGTAAAACAGGAGTACAAGAATTCCAATGAAGGCTGGAATATAAAATTAAAGTTCGAAATCGAAGTGCCGCCTAATTATAATATTGATTTAAAAACAGGTGGCGGCTCAATTTCGATTGAAGATGTCAACGGTACGAAAATAGTTAAAACAGGCGGCGGTGCAATAAAAATAGGAAATACCAGCGGCAGGATTGAAGTTAACACAGGCGGCGGCGCAGTAAAGATCGAAAATAATACCGGAGATATTTCAATTAATACGGGCGGCGGAGCGGTAAGACTGGATGAATTCAATGGTAATGTTGAAATCAATACAGGTGGGGGCAGCGTTAGTATGAATGGTTCAAATGGAAAAATTGAAGTAACAACCGGAGGAGGCAGTATAGCGCTGGATTACCGGGGTACAAACTATGGAATCGATCTGAATACAGGCGGTGGTTCCATTTCAGTTGAAATCCCGAATGGTTTTTCAGCCGATGTAGATCTGTCAACTAATGTTGGTGGTATATCAACGAATTTTGGTAAGCCTGATAAGGATGGCATGGGTTCAAAATTCATAACATCTATTAACGGCGGAGGTGAAAGATTGGAGTGTCATACAGGAGCGGGAAGTATTAGTGTAAATATGAAGTAGAGTAGTGTCTCGAAATGATTTATTATTCTCTTATTAAGGATCCGGGTTATCTTAGCCCGGGTTTTTTTCGTTCGATTCTGATATTTCACCCACAGCATCGGAAATGAGTTTGGTAACTTTTTCAATCTTTACCGAATATTTGTTTGGACGGAGTGGTGTTTTTGCGAATTTATTCCGGTAAACCTGTGTAAACTCAGCCCCAAAGAAAAATATAAAGGAGGAATAGTAAACCCATGCCATAAATACCACTAATGAACCGGCTGCACCAAAAATTGATTGGTATGAAGTATGGGTCATATATAATCCGATTAGGAATTTACCTAAAGAAAATAATAAAGAAGTAATAAATGCACCAAACCATACATATTTCCATTTTATTGATACATCCGGAAGGAATTTATAAACAATGGCAAAAAGTACTGTCATAATAATATAGGAAAGAAAATAGTTGAGGTATTGCCAGCCCGGAATGTAAGTATTTAAATTTCCTTCAAGAAAACTGTTGATTGTAGATAGAGCTGTTGTTGCAATAATCGACGCAAACAGAAGAAGCATGATAAAAAGGACCATTACGAAGGATTTAGCACGGTTGCGAAGAAAACCCCAAATGCCTGCAGGTTTAGGTTCAACCCCCCATATGATATTGAGTGATTCCTTTAACTCAACAAAAATACCCGCAGAAGCGAAAATTATTACCCCACCGCTGATGATAGTAGCTATAACACCTGACGAAGGCGCAGAAAGATTTTGAACCACTGATTGAATTACTTCAGCATTTTCCCGGCCGAATAAACCGCCAATTTGCTGAACCAGTTCACCTCTTGCTGCATCTTCACCAAAAATGAAACCAACCACCGCTATAACAATTATTAAAAGAGGGGAAAGCGAGAATATCATATAAAATGATAGAGCAGCTGACATTTTTACAGCTTTATCATCTGCAAACTCATAAATAGTCTGAACTATTAGGTCATAAGTCAGCTTTAGATTACGGATTACGCTATTAGGAAGATTATATAACAGCCTTTTGAACGTTTTTACAATTTTCATATGTTATATGATTATCCTAACTATTTATCTGTAGATTCGTAAAACTTAATATAATACTTTAACATTAGTTTGCTAATTTATATACTTTATTGGAGATATACTATGATAATTAGTATATGAATTTGTTAAAGATTTATCTAAATTTTATAAACAATTACGTAAAATGATATTTAAAGATGATATAAATCTTAGGGAATTTCCATTTAAAATGGAGCTAAGTATTAAACCGCTTATAGAGTATTGGGAAAATTCGCTTGAAGGTAGTAACTCCTATAGAAACCATTTGATCGAAAAATTGAGAGATGATTTGAATAATGCACCTGAATTATATGAGCCCATCACTTCAAGTGAAGTCATAGAGAAACATAACGAATTAATAAAGTGTTTATTCCACGTCATTTTTCCTGAAGCATTCTGGGAGCAAAGGATTTTTGCAGGTATGCATCCATTTACGTTAAAGAGTTTTATACATTCCGGAGAGTATGGGAGAATAATAAAACCTATTGAAGATTCAGTACCTGAAAAACTGAATATGGCAGCAGACATTCTCTTGGAGCGCTGAAAAGTAGGAATATACAGTTTCATACTGAAAAAATATTATGGCATTGATGCCGATACATCATATCCTTTCATATTCAGATTTGACGACCCTGAGACAGGTTTAGACAGGTATTTGAAGTTTAATCTCGCAGCAGAATTTATGGACGTCAAACTTAATGGTGAGTTGAAGAAGTTAACCATAGAAGAGATGGAATTTGTAAGAGATAATGTTACGGATTTTGATGCAGTCAGCAAGGTTCTTCCTCCCGAGAATTTTACATTGTCCGGATTTATGATTCTTAATGCCATCGATGTGACTGATCAGGAGATTGTTTCATCCATGAAGCAGGACCTTATCAGGAAAGATGCATTGAATACACATAATGGGTTTTTAAGAATGCAGGAGAAGATGCAGTCACTGCTTAGAAACAGGGATATACTAATGGGAATAGTTGAACTTCCTGCAGAGACTAATGCGTTATTCGAGAATGGCAGGGAGATTGTATTTAGTTTTGTTATGGATAACAAAGATATAGATTGTGATTGTATTGAAGACTCATTATATAATAAGATCTATGAAACGAGAGAGCCGGTATTGGTTAATAACCTTGAACAGCTTGAAAACAAAACTAAGCTCGAGGAAAGAATACTAGTCCAGGGAATAAAAAATGTTTTTCTCTCACCGATCATTTTCGATGACAGAATGATAGGGGTACTTGAGATTGGAGCAAAGAGCCCCGGAGTCATTACACCGGCTTCTATACTCCGTTTAGAGACTGTAATACCATTGTTCGGAGTGGCTTTAGCCAGGGGAATGGAGGATCTGGAAAATACAATACAAGCGATAATTAAGGAAGAGTGTACGGCAATTCACCCTTCGGTAGAATGGCGATTCAGAAATGCCGCGTTAAATTACATAAGAAAGAGGGAAGATGATGAGTACGTGGATATGGAAGAGATAGTGTTCCGGGATGTATATCCGTTATACGGTTTAAGCGATATTAGAAATTCTTCAACTATAAGAAATGAAGCTATTAAAGATGACCTGATCACTAATCTCAATATGGTTAACGAGATCATTCATACAGCCAATACACACAGGCGGCTTTATTCTCTTGATGAACTCAATTACAGGATAGGGAAACAGATAGAATCAATTAACTTTGGATTGGGATCGGGCGATGAACTGGTGATATTGAATTTCCTAAAGAATGAGATAGAACCTATTTTTAAACACATAAGAGACTTCGATGAAGAAGTGGCTGACGCTATTGAAAGATATAAAACAAGAATAGATCCTGAACTCGGTTTTGTATACAGTAGAAGAAAAGCTTATGAAGATAGTGTTGGAAAGCTGACTGATGTAATCTGTAATTATCTCGAGCACGAACAGGTCGGCGCACAGAAAATATTCCCTCATTATTTTGAAAGGTATAAAACCGATGGTGTAGATCACACGATGTATATTGGGCAATCAATGGTGCAAAGGAAGAAATTCGATCATGTTTATCTAAAGAATTTAAGGTTATGGCAGCTTATTACAACCGGCTCAATAATCCGAAAAGCTGAGGCGTTTAAAAAGCATTTAGATGAACCGATCGACATTGCGAATTTGATACTGGTTCAAAATATTCCATTGGCTATAAGATTCAGATATGACGAGAAACAGTTCGATGTCGATGGAGCTTATAATGTAAGATATGAAATTATGAAAAAGCGAATTGATAAAGCCGAGATAAAGGGAGGGGAAGAGAGGTTAACTCAACCAGGGAAAATTGCAATTGTATATTCACATCAGGCTGAAGCTGATGAGTATCTGGAATATATAGATTATTTAAATGCCCATGGTTACCTGGAAAAAGAGATCGAGCAGCTTGAACTGGAAAATCTTCAGGGAGTTAACGGGCTAAAAGCATTGAGAGTTACAGTAAATATGGAAAAGAATCTGGTCGAAGAATCATTGAGTGTGAAAGAAATCGATAGTGTGCTGAAGATATAAATAATCATAAATACAGTAATATAGAAAAGTCGATTTACTTCGGCTTTTTTTTATATAAATTTATATGTTGACACATTAATTGTATATACATATATTGTATGTACAAAATATTTACATATGAAAATAGAAGAAGAAATAAAGCAGGAGAAATTCAGGGACGAGTACGAAAAAGCTGTTATAAATCTCATTGTCACTACAAATAAGATTGAAGCATTAGTAGGTAAGCATATGAAAGAATATGGTCTGACCAGTCAGCAATTTAATGTATTGCGAATATTGAAAGGTCAGTATCCCAATCCTGCCCCATTGAATTTGATATCATGCAGAATGCTTGACAAGATGTCTAATGCTTCGCGGATAATAGACAAACTGGTGGCAAAGGAATTAATTACCAGAACTACATGCCCAAATGACAGAAGAGCTGTAGATCACTTAATTACAAACAAAGGGATGGTATTACTTGATAAAGTAAACATTAGTTTATATGAACTATACGAACTAAAATTTAAAAAACTAACAAAAACTGAAACGGAACAATTGAATAAATTGTTAGATAAATTCAGAAGCTAAATCTTTACAAAGGAGAAACAAAAAGATGAAACATCTTATTTATGCAATTCCGCTGGTAATATTACTCGCGATTATGTTTATTTTTTCCGGTTGTGGCAAAAACGAGACAGTCGAGACAAAAAATGAACAGGAAGTAAAAAAAGTATCGAATGAAAGTGCAGTTTATAATGTAGACCTCAATGCCAGTAAAGTAGAATGGCATGGCAAGAAAGTAACAGGTGAACATAACGGCACGATAGATATAGCAAGCGGTAAATTAAATGTCAATGATGGTGAATTGGTTGGTGGTAAATTTGAGATAGATTTTACTACCATCAAAGTTCTGGATATACAGGATCCGGAAAGTAATGCTAAGTTAACCGCACACTTGAAATCGGATGATTTCTTTTCTGCGGATAAACATCCTAAGGCGATATTTGAGATAACTTCACTGGAAAAACAAGACGATGGGAAAGGTAATAACTATAAGGTTAATGGAAACCTGACCATCAAAGGAATCACAAAGAATATTTCATTCCCCGCAAATATTAGCGTTAATAATGGTACGGTAACAGCTAATGCAGATTTTAATCTGGACAGGACAGAATGGGATATCAGATACGGTTCAGGAAAGTTCTTTGAGAATATCGGTGATAAGGCAATTAATGACGACTTTAATATAAAATTTGATATTACAGCCAATAAGATGTAATATAAACGGGAATTAATCCCATTATGATTGTGTTATAATATTACCGGAGAGATACAACGCTAAAAGGAATGGTTGCTATTCGTTCTTTTTTTAATTACTCCCTTTTTGATTTAGTGGCAGCCAGTATCTCTCCTTTTTTTTATCCATTTCCGATATTTTCCTTCCTGAATTTAAAAATCCTTAACAAGTAATATAGAAACGGCAGAATAAACACTGAACCTACTAGAAGCGCTAATGCAAGGATTGTTAAAGTTGCTTGAGGCGCAGTGTCTTCAGTTAGTGAGAAAACTTTAGTATTAGCATATTTTAAAACCACCGGGAAATTAATATTAAACCAGGCGGTCATTATCATTAACGTCTGAAATCTCGTGACCAATATTGTT
>CALGOI010000116.1 GCA_937959065.1 uncultured Ignavibacteriota bacterium
TATGACTACTAACTGACAAACTACCTGGACAACAATCTGTTCGACAGGAGGAACAGGCGGTTTCTTTAACGGTATCGTATTTTCTAAGACGATGAGTACATTTGGTGTTGGTCAAAGTGATCCTCCATCAGGTTCAGGTACAGCCTATTATCTGCCGGTAACAACGAACGGCGGAATGAACTGGACCGTACAAAATCCATCGGGTGTATTCGGAGCCGCATCTGATCAAAATTCAATTGTTGTAATTGATATACAATGGTCTGGATTTGGTTTAAATGCAGGTGCTTCAAGAGTATATTTTACCTCAAACGGCGGCTCATCCTGGACAGTTGGTCCTCTTGGAATTACAGGTTCATTCGTTTCAGGATTTGCAATGAGCAGTGACAAAATGAGAGGTATCGCTGTAACTAATACTTCAATGCCAACGATCGCAAGAACAACAAACGGCGGTACAACATGGACATCTGTTAATACAGGTACAGGTGTAACAGGATATGGCACAGTAAAATGGATCGAAGGAACAGATATATGTTATGTTTCAGGAGGCACAGGTGCCAGCGGTGTAATCAGGAAAAGCACAAACGGGGGATTGAACTGGACAACAATGACTACTTCCGGATTAACAGGAATTACACATATGGAATTTTACAGAGATGGAAATAATATCTACGGTTATGCAGTAGCAGGCGATGGAAGTGTACTTAAGCTTGTAGATGCAGTAACAGGAATCCAGGATCCGGGTTCAAATGTACCTTCTGAATTTAAATTATCTCAGAATTACCCGAATCCATTCAATCCGTCAACAACAATTAACTTCTCGATTCCAAAAGCATCTTTCGTCACTTTAAAAGTATATGATGCATTAGGAAAAGAAGTTGCTTCAATAATCAGCAAGAATCTTCAACCGGGTAATTATTCTCAGGAGTTTGTTGCTGCTTCAAATCTGGGTTCAGGTGTGTACTTCTACAGACTTACAGCAGGTGACTTCAATGAAACAAAGAAGTTTATATTGGCAAAGTAGTATTAAATCAAAGTTTTTTTACATTTAAAGCGGGTTACAAACCCGCTTTTTTTGTTGATTTTCTAATATTTTATGTTGATATTACCTTGATAAATGAAGCGAAATTCAACTTACAATTATAAAAATTAACCTTTATGGAGGGAAAAAATGTACAAAAAATACTTCATTGTACTGTCTGTTTTTTGTTTCCTGCTTTTTGCACAGAATTCTTACTCTCAATGGACTTTTGCGGGAGCTGTAACCGGCGCAGGAACTTCACCTAGTATTTCAGTCATCGATCAAAATACTGTTGCAGTGTTTGGCGGACCAACGGGTACTCCAAGAGCATGGATATCCACCAATGGTGGAACAACCTTTACACAGCTTGGATTTACAGGACTTGGATCAAACGAATTTTTCTGCGGATGGGCATCAAGCTCTACAACAATGTTTGGTGGCGATGGTGGTGCACCGGGTGGTGCCGGCGGTAATGCGTCATATTATATTACCACTAATGGTGGAACATCCTGGTCCACGATCGGTTCAACCGGCGGTTCAGGGGGATTCTTTAACATTATCATGTTTTCAAGAGGTAATCCAATGGTTGGATTTGCTCAAAGCGATCCTCCAAACGGAACAGGACAGCCATATTACGTAACATTGACCTCAAATGGCGGCGCTAACTGGAGTACAGTAACTTGCCCGGGTGTAAGCGGATGTATTGGTTCACAGAATTCCGGGTTCATAATTGACGCACAATTTTTTGGATTTGGTTTAAACGGCGGTGCTTCCAGATCATATATTACTACTAATGGCGGTACTTCATGGACTGCATCAGGCCTTGGAATTGCCGGTTCGTTCGTTTCGGGACTTGTTTTTAATGATAACAAGTTAAATGGTGTAGCAGTTACTAATACTTCAATGCCTAACGTTTCGAGAACAACCAATGGCGGTACTACGTGGTCCAGTTTAAATACCGGTACAGGAATCGGCGGATATACATTATTAAGGTATATTGATAATTCGCCTGTTGTTTACCTGGCAGGTGGTACAGGTACAAGTGGTGTTATCGCAAGGAGTAATAATAATGGCGCAACATGGACTGTTCAGACGACAGCCGGACTGACAGTAATAAATCATATGGATTTCGTAAGATCAGGAACCACAGTGTACGGTTATGCAGTTGCAGGCGACGGAAGTGTTCTTAAGATCACTGACGTTGTTACAGGAATTGAAGATCCATCCGGCAATGTTCCTGCTGATTACAAACTTGAACAAAATTATCCAAATCCGTTCAATCCGGTAACAACTATTAATTTCTCAATTCCAAAAGCATCCTTCGTAACATTAAAAGTGTATGATGCTTTAGGAAAAGAAGTAGCTTCAATTATAAGCAAAGATCTTCAGCCGGGGTCATATTCTCAGCAGTTCGTAGCATCAAAGAATCTCGGATCAGGTGTATATTTCTACAGACTTACTGCAGGTGATTTCAGTGAGACAAAGAAATTCATCTTAGCCAAGTAATTTTTTGGAATTTCAATTAATACTTTTGTAAAAGCCCGCCTTATGGCGGGTTTTTATCTTTATAAATATTCAAATCATAAGAAAAGAGATGAAAGGTAATTTTATTGTTTTAAAAGCGGTTTTGCTGATGCTATTTATATGGCAAAACGGATTTTCACAGATTGATCAAAATGCTCCTGTCTTTGGGATAGATTACTTTCCCAAAAGAATGGCCTTGGTAATGCCAAAAGTATATGATCCAAATAATTACATACCTGATGTTTTGGTCTCCGTTGGAGCATTTGATAATATAAGGGCTACTACCGTGCCCGGGTTTGGAGAGACTCATATCGTAGTAAATCCTCGTAACCCGCAGAATTTCATAGCAGGTGATAACAGAGCTGTAATAAGTGCTTCAAATGTTTACGTCACAACAGACGCGGGACTTAACTGGAGCAACGTTTCTACTTCAACCAGTCAGGGTGACCCGGTATTTGCTTTTGACAGTCTGGGTAGAGCATTTTATTCTGTATTATTCACAGGCGTAAGGATATGGAGATCAACAAACGGAGGTACCAGCTGGACTAATCTCGGTAACGCTTTTTCTGCCGGCAATACAGACAAGCAATGGCTTGCAGCCGATCAGACAGGCGGACCTTTTTCAAATTATTTATATCTTGCATACAGTGATTTTTCGGCTCCTGTTACAATCAGATTTTACCGAAGCACTAACGGCGGTACATCATGGGTTGGACCCACAACATTATTCGGACCGGGAAATGCACAAGGATCTAATATAGCTGTAGGACCTGACGGGAAAGTATATGTAGCATGGTACGGTTCCGGAGGTGCAAGCGTAAGAACTTCAACAAATGGCGGCGCTTCATTTACTTCCTCAGTATTAGCAGCAGCATACAGTGAACCCGGTGTTCCTCATTCTTCAGGTCGTTTGGTATTGAAAGGAGATATTCGTGTAAACGGGTTTCCTCAATTGGCGACAGATAACTCTAACGGACCACACAGAGGAAATGTTTACATGAATTATTCCAGCAATCCTCCCGGACCTGATAATGCAGACATTTATCTTGTAAGATCGACTAACGGCGGTGCAACATGGAATACATTCAGCCCAGTCAAAGTGAATGATGACACAGGATTTTTAGATCAATGGATGAGTGATGTGTGTGTAGACAGCCAGGGAAGAGTCTGGGTTTACTGGTATGATTCCAGAAATGATATACCCGGTAATCTCTGGACTGAAGTGTACGGTGCAGTATCAACCGACGGTGGTCAGACTTTCTCACCAAACTTTAAAATTTCTAATCAGAGGTTTAATCCCGGTACTGTAAAAGTGAACCAGGGTGACCATTATTATATCGGTGATTACCAGGGAATAGATGGTAGTAACACTATACTTCCATTCTGGATGGACGGAAGACAGAACAATATGCATGATTACACTGCAACATTACCTGACTTTGGTATAGAATTTCAGGGTGCTGATACACTTTATTCAAATATAAATGCAAGTGTAGGCAAAACTGTTGAAATACCTACAATGGGTCCATATACAGGAAGTGTCCAGTTTACTTCAAATGTTACCCCAACTCCCGGAGCAGGATCTATAGGAATAGTTTTTACCCCAAATCCGCTTACATCGTTTCCGGGTAATGTGAATCTTCAAGCTAACGTTTCAGCAGGCGTTCCTTTCGGAACATACGCTATAAATGTTACCGGAACTGATAATTCATATACGCCTCCGAGAGTTCATACAAGCACTATGACTTAGATATCGGAACGCAACGAAAAAATTAACAACGAAACATGCAAGATGTTGGTATAAGAAGTCTGTGAGA
>CALGOI010000117.1 GCA_937959065.1 uncultured Ignavibacteriota bacterium
AGAGACTTAACCTGCTGTAAAGGTTCAACCTCAATGTGGCCTATAGAAGCCTTTTTGAGATTGTCCTGTATCGGTTTTAAAAGCGAATACCAGTTAACAGCAGCATTAATGTCATCAAGAACAGTCTTATCAAACTTTCTAATCTCCCTAGTAAGAACATCTTTTTGTTCTTTGTTAAACTCTGTATCTCCCGTGTATACCATTTTTATATTGTTTAATTGCTTTATGTTTAATTTCTGATTTTAGATGCTAATTCCTTAGCGCTTTCAAGGGAATCAAATTCTCCTATACATACTGCATAGTAAGTCCTTGAGGACACTGTCTTTTCTACTATTTTAGCTTTCTCATGTTCATCTATAGTCCCAATACTTTTTAAATATTCAATCCTGTTTTTCGCACTTGATTCAACAGTAAAGGAGGATTCCTGGATACTAAAGCTACCGTCTGAAAAATTTACATAAAATACATCTAATTCTTCATCTCTTGTTAAACCTGCAATTTCATAGTTACTTGATGAATTATCATCTGTTTTATTTTGAATCTCATCTTTTTTGATATGGTTATCAGATTCAACCTGGTTATCCGAAATTACAGTTTCATTTTTTACTTCATTTTGCAAGTTCATTTCGTTAGCTTCAACCCTTTTTCCACCAAAAATATCCATATTGATAAGATAAAAAGCTCCTATAGATGCTAATACAACCAAAAGTGAAAGTAATATACTGTATTGTCTTGCAGTAGTATATTTCTTATCCGCAACTTCTTTTTTTTTTTTTTTTCAGCCGGGTATCTTGATATTTGAATACTGTGTATACGGATCTTCTTTAAATTTATTATAATCCTGTGAACCCCTGATTTCCTGCTCATCTTTAAGTAATTCCTCTTCAGCAGCATGAATGGCTTCGGGATTGCTATGTTTTTTGTAATACTCTTCCATTTTCTTCTCTTGCTCGATACTCTTAGACTCAAGGTAATGGAATGCTTTCCTGTTAAATGCCATACCAGTACCGGCAAAAGGAATATATGACCCAATTGCCTGTCTCACAATCATATCTTTTGAGTGCAATTCTGCGAATGCATCACAATATGTTCTGTGATAAAGTTTACCAAGGCGGCTTTTGATCGGAATAACCGGAATCTGCACACCGTAATTACCTTTATACATAATAAGGTAATTAAATAACTTTAGTGAAAGCGGATGGATAAAGTCTTCCGAATCATGGATCAGGATAATATCAAATTCACCAAATTGTTTCTCATACTCTTTGATACAAGCGTATGAGTTATTCAGATTATCGGCCTTTGTTGTAGGACCGTCTTGTGGGTTTAAGCAAAGAATGACCCTATGATCTTTTCTTGCTATGTCTCGCACCACCTTTACGGTTCTAAGATCATTAGGATAGACAGCAACGAATATCCTGAAATTAGTATAACGCAGCTTTTTTAAAGCAATTGTCAGCGTTCTACCGATAACTTTTTCTTCCTTCCAGGCTCCGATCATTATTGCGATCGAGCGCTCCGGTTTTGAATCAATTTCAGAAAAAGTAGGCAAACTGGATTTGTACTTTCTCCTGTAGAACCAGTACATAATATCCATGAACAGGTCATCTAAACCGCTAACCAGCAGGAATATTACTGTTACCCAGAGGGTTATATGGAAAAACTCGTATATCATAATGGTGAATTATATGTTAATTGAAACCCTATTCTAAATTGGAATGAGCTCTCAGGGAA
>CALGOI010000118.1 GCA_937959065.1 uncultured Ignavibacteriota bacterium
AACCGGCTCTTCGGTCCATCGGGCAGAGCGTATTGTATAGTAGGGTCAGCTTCGAGGCGCATACGTTTGCGGAGGCGGTTATGATAAACTCCGGAAATTATGGGCATTTCCTCCTCTATGTACGTTTCACCTTCGATAATGGAAGCCATAGTGACGACTTCGAGCAATGTCTCTCCCCTGCTGTTCATTTTGCTGGTCAGCTCCATATTATCCAGCACCTTCTTTTTGAACTCCTTAACCAGAATACCGACGATATCCTCGGAGTCGACATTTATGGACATTATATATGTGTCGGGGTATAGGAAGCCCTCAAGATTTTTAACTTTATTGCCAAGTCCCAGGTCATTGATGACTTCACGGTCTTCCGTGGCTTTAATGAACTCTTCTTTGGGAATAAGAAAGCGTGCTTCGACAAGTTGGGATATTTTTTTGATGGTGTGGCCTTCCGGTACGCGGAACTTAACCGTTTGAACAATCCTGGGATTGGAAATCAATTCGAGTATTTCGGTGTTACTCATACCGCTTTTGAGAAGATACTTACGCGGGATCACTTCGTCGTCCGAACCGGTGAATTTAGCCGCGAGTTTAAATGCAAAGCCGTTACGAATAAAGCCCTCTTTCTCGAGTTCGGCTGTGACCTTGGTAAAGCTGTCGCCTTTCTTTACGATGAACATTTTCTCCGGTTCGCCTTCCCAGTTGTTTTTAGCAATGAAGACGGTGAAAATAATGAAAGCAGCAAGGAAAACATTGAGGATGAATACGAGAGGGTATAAAATCCTTAACTTCCTAAACGGTATCTTATTGAATACAGAGATCAAACCGGGTATGAGGTTGTCCTCCGTGTACCTTATTGTTCTTTTTAAGAGCCGTCCGGCTTTATTCACAAATTCCGGCACATCATTTTTTCCAACAGGCTCTTGTGAGTCTTTATTCATTTACAATTCCTACTTATCTGTCTTAATGCTGTCTGGCAGTGAGTTATACAATTCGTTCACTTTAGGGTTTTCAGGATCGATAGTTTTTAACCGATCCAGGTATGTCTTAGCTTCACTATAACGCTGAGTGTTAATGTATAAATTTCCAAGATTGATTAGCGCTTCTTTGTAACCGGGATAAATTCCAACTGCTTTAAGCAGGTTAGCTTCGAAGTTCTGTAAGTCATTCATCTGCGAGTATGCGTACGCAAGAAGGAAATATGTGTACGACGAATTCGGGTCTTTTACCATAGCCTGGTTTAATACCTGTATCGCCTGCTGAGGGGCACGCTGCGCGATCATATCACGTGCGTACATGGTCATAGATTTCACTTCGCTCGAAAGAATGTGCGTTGAGTCCGGATAAAACCTGTAAATCTCCATTATTTCCGGCGGCAGAGTCTCCGCCGTACTGAATAAAGCGGGCTGATTTACCACAGTGTACCACTCACGCAGAAAAACAAGATAATCCACACCGCTTTTTTTCATGTAATCGCTCATTATATTAACGTAATCTTTTTCGTTTATCTTGTTGATGAGTTCAGGTGTTACCAATCCGGCTACATCGACGATCTTCCTTTCGCTATAGTAGCCTATGGCACCTACATCGTGAGTACCGATTATCGCATCGGGCTCGGTATTTTCCTTGATCCACATAGCAGCCGCAACCTGCCGGTCGGAAATATATTTATTTTCAGTGGCATAGACTTCCTTTATCTC
This sequence comes from uncultured Ignavibacteriota bacterium, assembly GCA_937959065.1. Classification (GTDB taxonomy): domain Bacteria; phylum Bacteroidota; class Ignavibacteria; order Tepidaquicellales; family Tepidaquicellaceae; genus JAEYVS01. Next base: position 1,695 of record CALGOI010000118.1, read on the forward strand.
GCTGTAATCTCCCCACTCGAAGAAAAGAATGACAGCAATCAGAATGAACATCAACCCATTGGTTATTTCACGGCTTTTCATAAATGAACCAATGAGACGGGTAAAATCACGTATTCCGATAGTCGAGACGAGTATAAAGAACGGGATTATGGGCATCATGTAACGTCCGAACCTGTGCGCGTAAGGCAGCTTATACCAGTAAATGAACACCAGCGCCAGGATAAAAAGTATATAAACGAAATTAGCATTGTATTTCTTTTTTGTAAAATCGGAAACGAGCTTTAGTACAGAGAAAATGAAACCACCCATTATAATAGCATAGGTACCCGCGGTGAAGTAATCCCAGACCTCAAACTGGAGGAAGTCCGCACGGCTGCGGAATTCAGGTGAGTAATATGTTATCTTAGCGTTGTATGTATTCGGCAGGGGTGAACCTGAAAGGATAAAGTTTAATCCAAGGTACACAATAATTATTCCGCCGAAAATAAATGCGATTTTGTAAAGATCATGCTTATCAAAAAGCTTTAGGGAATTGTCAGTTTTTGCAAAATACCGGGTCAGAGCATAATCCACCACGATCGCGCCAATGAACGCCACACCGTCGGGACGGCCCCAGAGTATAAGACCCAGGAAAATCGCAAATGGGACTGCCATTCGTTTCTTATAAAAGTAGGCGCACGCGATCAGGAAGAAAATGTACATGGTTGTTTCCATCCCGGATACGGAGATGAAATTCATCCACTTATCCAGAAGGAAAACAGCAACACAGAGTATGGCGAGAATATTCTCCCGCGCGAATTCGAATGTACTGAGCCGATAAAATGCTATTCCGCTGAGCACGAAGAATGCTATTCCGAGCACATAGCTTAGAACCATTTCGTTTTTGGTAAATAGGAAACCTATCGCGGCAAGCATAGTATATATAGGTGAAGTCGATCCGGCGGTAGCCATTTCATCTTTGAAATAAGAGAAACTCTGATATTCGGCAAGGTTTTTGGCAAATGTGAGATGGATCCATGGGTCATCTAGCGGAAAACCATAGCTTCCATTGACGCATAAAGCAAAGTTAATAAAGTAGATAGACAGCACCAGCGCAATGATGAGTATGCCGGAATAGATTATGATTTTCTGATTGCGGTCCGGTAAATAAGGGATTTCAAAAGATAATTCCTTCTTTTTCGGTACAGATTTTTTGGTTTTAAGTGAAGATTTTTTTGACATTAAGCAAATTAATTATTTGGAGAGGTAATATCAATTTTAAAACAATTTCAGGGGTAAATGTATAGTAATTATGAGCCATGAGCCTCATTTTACAAAGTTTATATTTTACTTGAAACTTTGAAGTAGAAAATATAGTTTTGTAATACATCAGAAGGCTCACCATTTATAAAAGCCATAACATTCAAATATCGTTTATTTAATTAACATTTAATTTTAATCCATCATATTTAACTATCTCACTGGTTTATAGCACACCACTATTGTCAGTCCAACTGATAGCACACATTTAATTAAGAAATATATTTATGGACACGAAAAACAAAACCCAATCCAACGGCAAAGGCACAGCGGAAATGGACGATTCGGCAGCCAAAAATATGGCTGAATTAAAATCCAAGAAGGTATCCGAACTGCTTAAGATGGCAAAGGAACTAAATCTGTCAGATTACAGTGATCTTAAGAAGCAGGAACTCATCTTTAGAATTAGTGAAGCACAAACCAAAAAAGACGGCAAAGACGGTTACGCCTATGCTGTCGGCGTACTGGAGGTGCTTCCCGATGGGTACGGCTTTTTGAGATCTGCAGATTACAACTATCTGCCTTCACCTGACGATATATATGTATCACCGTCCCAGATAAAGAAATTCTCGTTGAGGACGGGGGACACCGTCAGCGGACAGGTCAGGCCTCCTAAAGAAGGGGAAAGATTTTTTGCACTGCTTAAAGTAGAGGAAGTAAACTATGGCAGCCCGGATATCGTAAGGGAGCGAACCCTATTTGACAACTTAACACCGTTATACCCGGACGAGCAAATAAAGCTCGAAGCAACCCCGGGTGAGTACGGGATGCGTATCATGGACTTATTCACTCCGATAGGTAAAGGTCAAAGGGGACTCATAGTTTCTCCACCCAAAAGCGGTAAAACGATTTTACTCCAAACAATTGCGAACAGCATTACCCGGAATCATCCGGAAATCGTGCCGATCGTTCTGCTCATAGACGAAAGACCTGAAGAGGTTACGGATATGATAAGGAACGTTCAGGCGGAAGTAGTCAGTTCGACATTCGACGAACCGCCGGAAAGACACGTACAGGTTTCCGAGATAGTACTCCAAAAAGCAAAGCGTTTAGTTGAAGCCAAGAAAGACGTAGTGATACTGCTCGACAGTATAACCCGTCTTGCAAGGGCTCATAATACGGTAATACCTCACAGCGGAAAGATACTTTCCGGCGGTGTGGATGCCAACGCATTGCACAAACCAAAGAGATTTTTCGGAGCTGCAAGAAACGTCGATGAAGGCGGCAGCTTGACCATTATTGCAACGGCTCTTATAGAGACGGGAAGCAGAATGGACGAGGTTATCTTCGAGGAATTCAAAGGAACGGGTAATATGGAAATCGTTCTCGACAGAAGACTATCCGACAGGAGGGTCTTCCCTGCAATAGATCTCAACAAGTCAGGTACAAGGAAAGAGGAGCTTCTCATCGACGACGCCACACTGAACAGGGTATGGCTACTCAGAAAGCTGCTTTCGGATTACAACCCGGTCGAAGCCATGGAATTCTTGCTTGACAAGATGAAAGGCACAAAGACCAATGACGAGTTCCTGGCATCGATGAACTCATAGAGTTCATGTTGAACTAAATTGCTTGTATGAAAAAAGAGATATTTATTAACTCCACTTCTCAGCAGATCCTTATAGCCATTACTGAAGACAGTAAGCTAGCGGAATTCTTCACCGAGAGTTCGGAGAACGAACGAAATGTCGGGGACATTTACCTGGGCAGAGTTGCCAAGGTAATGAAAGGCATCCGCGCCGCATTTATTGACATCGGCTTTCAGCAGGATGCTTTCCTTCACTTTTCAGATATAACCACATCAGACGAATACTACAGTCTTCTTGGCGAAGACGCGGACGTAGATGAGGACGACGATGATGATGAACCCGAAGAAAAACAGCCTCAGAAAAAATCAGGGAAATACCAATCCAGGAATAACAGAAACCAGGACGTAAACCTTACACGCGGCCAGGACA
>CALGOI010000119.1 GCA_937959065.1 uncultured Ignavibacteriota bacterium
AATGGAACGTAGTTATCCAGCGGAGTATATTATTATAAATTAATAACGGATGGGTTTACCGAAACGAAGAGGATGATGTTAATAAAATAATTTTCTAACTTCCAAACACTTCACGCTCGCCTGCTTCACAAAGAATATGGCCGACTGTTATATGGCCTTCCTGAATTCTCTGTGTATTATTAGATGGAATCACAATTGGTATATCCACCAAGTCAACCAGTTTACCGCCGTCTTTCCCGAGGAAGCCAATTGTGGTCATTCCTTTGCTTTTAGCCATTTCAACCGCTTTTATAATATTTGGTGAAGTTCCGCTGGTGGATATAGCAACAAGGATATCTCCCTCATTACCGAGTCCTTCCACATTTCTAGCAAAAATATTTTCGAAGCCGATGTCGTTACCGCCGGCTGTTATATTAGATGTGTCTGTTGTTAATGCAATTGCTCCTATAGCGGGGCGCTTAATATCATGGGACATCCTTATCATAAATTCGGTAGCAAGATGCTGGGAATCTGCCGCACTGCCGCCATTTCCGCAAAATAATATTTTTTTACCGCCTTTTATTGCGTCTCTTACAGCATCACAAGCTTTATTTATATCATCATTGCACTTTTCGAGTATCAGCTTTTTTACTTTAGCGCTTTCTGTCAGTGATTCATTAATAAATTTTTGTCTGTCAAACATTCTATAGTTTTAATTATATACTTTCTACTATTTTTTTTGCTGTACCAAGTGAGCCTTCGAAAACAAATCTGCATCCCCTAGCCATCGAGTCATGTAATTCCCGGTCTTTTAAGATAGTTCTGAAATTTCTATAAAATGAACGTGTATCATCGACTACTTTACCGCACCCAGCTCTTAGCAGCATTACATCCTCATCTGAATTTTTCACCTTATTGGCGAAAAATACAGGCATATTAAATATAGCAGGTTCGAGTATATTATGAAGTCCTGATTTTAATCCGCCGCCTACATAACTTATATAGGCTATTGAGTATAACCCCATAAGTATTCCTATTCTGTCCACAATTACAAGGTTTTCTCCGGAATAATTTTCTATATTTGAAAACCTTATCGAACTCAGGTTTTTGTATTTTTCCTGAATGGTTTTCTCTATTATGTCGATCTTTTTTTCCTTGGGTTCATGAGGCACAAGAAAAGTAAATATTTCACTTTCCACACTGCATATTTTATCGAGCGCGGGAAGTATCATATCCTCGTCATCCTTCCAGCTGCTGCCAATCACAAAAACCTTTTTTCCTTCAATAATCTTTTTTTCGAAAATTCCTTCGTCCAGTTTCCTCGTGGAAGCAGCATAAACCCGTTCATATTTCGAATCCCCTACCATTACCACCTGTGTTTTATCCGTATCCAGATATCTTGAATAGTTATCCCTGTCTTCCTCGTCAATTACAAATGCCGTATCAGCCATATTATAAAGAGTTCTTTTAAAAGAATTCAAACCGGGCACTATCCAGAAAATGTCTTTCTCGTCCAGCCTTGCATTAGCAATGATCATACTTATTTTTCGTCTCTTTGCTTCATAAACAAGATTAAACCAGAGGTCATATCTCATGAATATAATTGTATCGAATTTTCCAATACTGAGAAACCGTTTTGCGTTTTTATTTGAATCAAATGGCAGGTAAGTTTTAACTATTTCAGGAAACGGAATCTTTGAATTTTCAAAACCAGATGGAGAGAAAAAACTAACAACTATATCCAGCTCCATCCCCTGCATTTCCTCAATGATTGGAATTGCCTGTTGATACTCACCCAGCGACGAACAATGTATAAGAACTCTCTTATTGCCTGTATTAAAATGCGAAAGGGATTTATTCAATTTCCTGAATAAACCCCTTCTACCTTTAAAACCCTGCCTTACTTTGTAGTTAAATAATCCGTATATCCTGAATCCGAGCCATAATGCAGGTACTATAAACGAATTATAAATGATAAACCAAAAATTGCGCATCTCATAAGGTTTATATTTAAACCTCCATTACTTCTTTCTCTTTGACTTCCACCAGATGATCGATATCCTTTACATGACTATCTGTTAACTTTTGGATTTCGTTCTCGCCATGCTTCCTTTCGTCTTCCGATAAATGTTCTTCCTTCTCCATCTTCTTAAGCTTCTCAATATCATCCCTTCTGATATTCCTTATAGCAATTTTCCCTTCTTCACCGAATTTTTTTACCATTTTCACGATCTCTTTTCTTCTTTCCTCATTAAGAGCCGGAATTGGTACTCTTATAACATTACCGTCATTAGCCGGATTCAGTCCCATATCCGCTGACAATATAGCCTTTTCGATCAGTGGGATCACGGTTTTATCCCATGGCTGCACTGTTATTGTATGGTAATCAGGCGTACTAACATTGGCTACCTGGTTAATGGGAGTCATAGTACCGTAATAGTCGACTTTTACGCTATCCAGGATAGTTGTAGTTGCTTTTCCGGTTCTTATTTTTGAAAGCTCATTTCGTACAAACTCAACTGCTTTCTCCATTCTTTCATTGGCTTCTTTTAAA
>CALGOI010000120.1 GCA_937959065.1 uncultured Ignavibacteriota bacterium
CGACCGCAATTGTATCTTTTTGCCTGTCAGGCATTGCGTTTATATCTATACTGCCATACTTTAATTGAAGCCCAAGGTCAAAAGGTTTTAAACGCTCCCGGGAATAGAGAGCAGAAATATTTAACAGAATGAAAAATATTATGGCAGATTTTTTCATGTAAAAGTTATTATAAATGTGATACGATAATTTATCTATTCAAAAACAACTTGTCAACATAAATTAATAGGAAACAGTAAAAAAGATTCTTGGAGTTACTGTAATTTATAAAGCAGGTAAACTCATTATTGTATTTTTATTCATATTTTAGGGAAACAAAATGTGCATTAACATTTTTATATGCAACTTACAGTTTCCGGAACCAAGAATTAAAGTAAGGATCTCACCGCTCTGTAAGGTATTGACTAAATAATAAAATATTAACATTATTCCGTAGATACCAATGGGGGCGCATAAAATCAGCTATTCATATGTCAAAAAAAGGACTTACACTAAATACAGCCCTCATATTTATTGTATTGCTCTCCATATACACTTCACTAAGTAATACATCCTTCGCGCAGTTCGTAGATTTCGGAAAGAACAAGGTACAGTACTCGGATTTTAACTGGCAGACTCTGGAGACAGAGCACTTCACCATTTACTATTACGAGGGAGCGCAGGACCTCGCGGAGATCGGCGCGTTTTACGCGGAAGAGGCATACAAGGACCACCAGCAGAAGTTCAAGTATTCACTGACACATAAAGTGCCGATGATATTCTACTCATCACCGCTGCACTTCAAGCAGAGCAATACGACACCCGGCTTCATTCCGGACGGCGTGGGCGGTTTCTTTGAGTTCATAAAAGGCCGCGTGGTAATTCCGTTCGAGGGATCGCTGGGGCAGTTTAAGCATGTCATAAGGCACGAGATGGTGCACGTATTCATGGTGAGCAAGCTGATAACCGAGCAAAAGATACACGGGCAGGTGGGAGATAAGGACATGCCGCTGTGGTTTACCGAGGGGCTGGCTGAATACTGGTCGACAGAATGGGACACTCAGGGCGAGATGGTGATGAAGGACGCCGTGCTGAACAACTACATAGTGGGGCTGGATAACTGGGAAAGGTTTTACGGGACATACATGATGTATAAACTGGGACAGAAGGTACTGTTGTACATCGACGAAAAATACGGAGCGGAAAAGATACTCCAGCTGCTGGAGAATTTTTACATGGACGATAACTTCTCCGAAGTGATGAAGGTCACGATCGGGAAGGATTACGAGGATTTCGATAAGGAATTTCTCCCCTGGCTGAAAGCGGAATACTTTTCCGACAGCGCCGAGACGGACAATCCTTCCGAGGCATCGATCGATCTGTATTCGAAAAGCTTCGCTCATAAGCCGGTTCACACGAATGTAAACGGCAAGGACGAGGTTTACTTCATCGGAAACGAGTACGGTTATACGAGCATATTCAAGGTAGACCCAAAGACGAAAGAGAAGGATTTGGTGGTAGAGGGCGAGACGAGCGATGAATTCGAGCAGTTCCATTTTTTCAGGACGGGCATAGACATGAGCCCAGACGGACGGCTGGCATTCATCACTCAAAAGGGCGAGACGGACGCGATACACATATACGACGTGAAGGCAGACAGGAAGATAGCGGATTACTCGTTCAAGGACATCGTGAACATAGGGTCGCCATCGTGGAGCCCGGACGGTAAACGGCTGCTCTTCCCGGCACGAGAATTTACGGGAGAGAGTGATCTTTTCATTCTGGACATGGAGACGGAAAAGCTTACACGGCTGACGAATGATTTTTACGATGACAGGGACCCGGACTTCTCACCGGACGGCAACTACGTGGTATTCTCATCAGACAGGACATCATACGGCTACAAGGACAGGTATAACATATTTCTATATGATCTCAATAACGGTGAGATAAGCTACCTTACAAACGGCGACCAGGTTGATTACTCGCCGCAATTCTCGAATGACGGAAAGAAAGTGGTATTTACTTCCGATCTGTATGGAGCACAGAACATCTGGATGATAGACCTGACTAACAGCATTACTTACGAAGGAAGTTCGGGCAGCAATGATCCGGAAAATATAAAGTACGATAATCTCGACAACATACAAATGAGACAGCTGACGAATTTTACAACAGCTGCATACGACCCGAGATGGATGGGCGATGACAAGATATTATTCTCATCATTTGAGAACAGGAGCATTGCCGTGAGGATGCTGGATTCGGTAAACTCGACCTATGAAACAGCGGAAACGGTTGTGGATATTGACTATTCAGACAGAGGTGTGAACTGGACAGCAAATAAGATAAAGGGGGTAAAGGATAAGAACAACAGGAAATACGAAAAAGATTTCTCGCTGGATTTCGCCACGACATCGGTATCATCCGACCCGGTATTCGGAACAAACGCAGGCGGAATAATATCACTCAGCGACATGTTGGGCAACGAGAAATACTACTTCCTCCTGTATAATAACTCAGACGACGATTCTGAATTCTGGAAGAGTTTCAACGTAGCAGTATCGAAGGTTTCATTAGAGAAGAGGCTGAACTATGCTTATGGCGTTTTCCATTTATCCGGAAAGCGTTATGACCTGGCGGAGTCGGATTATTCGTATTACGAGAGAATATTCGGCGGTTATGCGAGCTTCTCATACCCGCTGTCTTTATTCAGACGGCTGGAGGCATCGGTGAGCTTGGCGCAATCACATAAGGAAGTGGACATACTCGACAAAACGAGGTCAACATTACTGACGAACAGGATCAGCTATGTGAAAGATAACTCCCTGTGGGGAATGACCGGACCGGTTGACGGGGAGAGACTGAACATAACTTTAGGTTACACCACTGACATAGAGAACTCAAATGTGAACTACTACAGCATACTGTTCGATTACAGGAAGTATTTCCGGTTAGCGCAGTCTATAACCTTTGCCACACGCGGACAGTATTTCATGAATGAAGGTAAAGACCCGCGAAGGTTCTTCATGGGCGGAACGTGGTCACTAAGGGGGTGGTCTAGGAACTCGCTCAAAGGGACTAAGCTGTGGCAGACGAATGCTGAGCTGCGTTTCCCGATACTCAATCTCTACGATAAAGACCTGCCGCTCGGATTTAATTACATCATACCGGGAATAAGGGGGGGCATTTTCTTCGACGCAGGAAATACGTGGGATGAATTCAACAACTACGGCGAAACCAAAGGAAGCATCGGCGCAACACTGAAAATTAATACGTTCGGATTTTTGATACTGCGTTATGATGTTGGTAAAAGGATAGAGAACAACTTCACACACCTGCAGGGAGACTTATTCCATCAGTTCTTCTTCGGCTGGGATTTTTAAGACTCCTAAGAAGTTAAGCCAGCGGCCTGTCATTTTTACAAAGCAGGTCCATCACTTTACCTGCTATGTAATCAGCCAGGTCATCGAAGGACTTCGGGTTATACTCAAAGCTGGGCATTGCTGGAACAAGCTTTCCACCCGCATCGATAATCTTAGTCATATTCTCAAGATGAATTTTATTGATTGGCGTTTCCCTGGGCACAATTATCAGAGGTGCATTATGAGAGAACGCGTAATCGGCAGATTTTTCGATCAGGTTACGGGCGCTGCCGTTAGCAATACCGGCTATCACTCCCATGGTACAGGGTGAAATCACCATACCGCTGCAGAAATAATCATTTGTGAAGATGATCGATTTGAGGTCAAGATTACTATGTACCGAGACGGAGACTTTATGCGCCGGCACATCGGGGAAGATTGCATTCAGCGACCCGGGTTTTATCTCGATGTTACATTCTTTGTACAGCGTGTACTGCGCGAAATCGGACATAATGAGGTCGACGTGGAATTCGTTAAGCAGGAGCGCTCTAAGCATACGGAGTCCGTAGATAGCCCCGCTGGTGCCGGTCATAGCGAGGATGATGTTCCTTCCGCTGCCGTCATAACTCTTAACGAGCGGGATTGTTTCAGTCTGAGTTGAGATTGAACCCTGTTGGTCGTTCATTTTCTTTTCGATTTTAATAAAAGACCTCCAATTACGAACAATAAAACTATGGAGGTGACTATAAATATAATATTTTTAAAAATAAAAAGCTGAATGACAAAAATGATAATGCCGAGCAAAATGGTAATGAGTATCTCGAGGAATTTACCTGTGGAATCCATTTGTGAGCTGTCGAGCGAGAACGGGTAATTACGGTCAAACCTGAATAATACCGCGCTGATAAAGAAAACACCTCCGGTAACGTATGCAAGATTAAATACTATGGATGTAACATCAGCTTTACGGAGAAGTATCAGGGTCATTACCAGCAGAAGATATACAAAGAAATTGAAGAAGATGAATTTTAACACGCCGAGACGCAGAGGGACAGGATTTTTAAGAGGCAATGAACCATAAATCCATTCGACGTCGTTGGAATTAGTATCGGCTATCTTCGTATTGGAAATAATTAACCGGACACAGAGGATAAATATAAATAATATCGACGGGCTAAGCACTGCCACGCTGCCATCCGGCACAAGGGACGCGAGTTTCCTGGATTCAAAGTAAACTCCCCCGGCGAAATCGGTAAACGAAGCCATTAATGCGAAAACAACAGGCATCAGAAGGAATATCACGTAGCGCATACGCAGGGTACCTGAATTTACCAGCTGGTCTTTCATAAGAAAATATGATGCTCGTTGAAGATTGTCTCTTAAAATCAGTGCTCCTGCAATCTTATCGACAAAGTTGATCTTTTCCTTTTTTGCAGAAGGTTTTTTGCGTGAGATATCCTTGACGTTCTTTTGCAGCTGCGGGAGATTTGCACGAATCAGAAAAAATGCCAGCAGCATTACTGCTATCGAAGCCGAAAATGAAATTGCAAACAAGCCGGGATCGGCAAGAGCTTTGGCGAAGTAAACCTGAGGGAGGTACGAGACGAAATCCATCTCAATTATGGAGTGCTTGCCGAGTTCGAATGCTTTGCTGCGGAGTGAGGTAGAATAAAAAATATACAGAAGGAAGATGATATTAATTGAATAAATGAAAAGATAAGAGACCTTAGAAAAGAATCTGAGTACGAAAGTATATAGAATTACAAGTAACGATATTATGAAAATGTTAAACAGAAAAACACTAACGACAAACAATGCTGATGATGAAACACTTTCCGTGTAACGGTAATAAAAGAACAGTTGAGGCAAAACGATTGCTACCACATAGAAGGAAATGAAAGTAAATGCCGCAAAGAATTTAGAAAAGAAGATCCTTTCTTCTTTCACGGGTAGTGAATTAATGAATTCGTCTTCACCTCTATTGAGGAACAGGCTCACGAAATCGCTCAGGATAACAAACGCAAGAAAGAACGCGTTTGTGGACATGCAGATCACTATGAAACTATCACGATCGAAATTAGAATATGTGCTGAATGACAGAATGAAATTAGCGAACAGGTACGCGATAAGAATACCAAATAATCTTTTGAAGCCGGAATTCTTTTTATCCCGGAAATCCATTTTAACGAAGAGTGAATAAAGGACGGATGTATTTGATGCAGCAGGCATCTATTTGTTTTTTTTCTTTTCGTTGAGCTTTTTTCTGTATTCGCTTGCTTTGCGCTTGTGTTCATCGTAAGTCTCGGAGAATGTGTGACCTCCCTCCCCTGTCGCGACGAAGAAAATGTAATTATGTGAAGCGGGATTGACGGCTGCTTTAATTGCGTCAAGCCCTGGATTGTTAATTGGTCCCGGCGGAAGACCGTAATTCCGGTAAGTGTTGTAGGGTGAATCAATACGCAGGTCTTCGTACAGCAACCGGCTCTTCGGTCCATCGGGCAGAGCGTATTGTATAGTAGGGTCAGCTTCAAGGCGCATACGTTTGCGGAGGCGGTTATGATAA